>CAVABL010000114.1:0-4164 GCA_963586735.1 Firmicutes bacterium TM09-10 | reverse complement strand
ATATCATCACGCAGTGATATCATCGCCATCGGCGATATCATTGATTGCGACCTCGCCGCAATCTTGGGGATATCATCCGAACACCGTATTGCTAAAAAAACTCCCTTGCCCGCATGGCAATATCGTCGCTTTGCAGACAAGGGAGGTTTTACATCCGAAACATCGGAGTGCTTTGTGGATTATTTGCGTTGATTCAATTTGTTGTTTTCAACGACTTTTTGTTCGGTTTTGATGTCCTCTTTACGTTTTTGCTCGGTTTCCTTGCGTTTGTGGTCGGCCTCTTCAACGGAGATTCTTATGCACATAGCATTGTTTCCCGACGACAAAACCGACATATTTTCAAGGTCTTGCTCGCTTTCGCGATCGCTCTTTCCTCCGATTTGGAAGCTTGACGATTCACTCTGCATATCTTTGCGTTCTTGTTCTTTGAGCAGATTCTGATAATTTGTCTGTATGCCGTTTTTGGTGGATTGCACGTCGGCGTTCTGGCGCACTGCGCACAATTCGTTGAAGTCGCGCTCACCCATATAGAACTTTTCCATTGCCTGATTTTTGTACGCTTCGATTGCGTCTCTCTCGCCGAAGTATTTGCGCACGTTGAACAATTTTGACCAGAAGGATCTGTTCTGATGGTGTTCGAGCATCGCTCTGTATGTCTGTGCAACCTTAAACTTGTTTTCGGGAGTATGCCAGATGTTTTCGTTCAGTTTGTTTTGCTCGCTCGCAACCATGGTTGAAAAGTCCGCATATCCGATGCTCTTTTTCCAATCGGCGTTTGCAAAGTCGTAGCCTTGCGCGTTTGCCTGCATTTTTCTCATCGCCTGTTCGACGGAGTTTTTCGGCACGTACGTGTTCACGAAATTCTCTTGCATCGCCTTGATTTGTTCGGGTGTAAAGCCGCCGTTGGCGATATTTTGCGGATATCCGGCGTTGCTTGCCGAGTCGTTCATAACTTTGTCGAGGAGTTTGAACGTGTCGTTCATTTGTTCTGCCGAAATAGTCATACCGTTCTTGCAGCACTGCCTGTTGATGTTTTTGAGTGCTTCCTCATACAAATCGCCGAAGAGCAACCTATATTGTTTTTCAAAGACGGTTTTGTCAACGCACGTGCGGTTTGCGTTCGCGTTTTGCAAGATGAAACTTCCGATTGTCGCGTCCAAGCCGTCCTTGTCGAGTTTGAGTCCGCAAAGTCCTGCGAGGTCCACTGTATAATCGTGCGCTTGCTCGTCTTCGTCAATGGAGATATAACCCGCGTTTTCGTCGATTTCGATATAATTTGCAGCGTCGTTTTGCGCGGTTATTCCGCCAAAATACACGCCGAGTTCGCTCAATTCGCCCATAGTTGCGACCGAGTATGCCGAAATCGGACTGTTCTTTCCGACATAGTATCTTCCGCCCTTGAACGTTTGGAAGTCGATCTTTTCAATTGCGCCGAGTTGCGCTTCCTCTTGTTCGGGCTGATTGTCGATCTCGGGATCTTCGCCGTCAAACAAACCAAGATCCGCGTTGAACAGTTCGTTGATTTGATCTTCCTGATCGCGCATATAAGCGTCGATTCTTGCTTGCGCCTCGAGTTGCTTGTCGTAGTCGCTCGGAGCAAACAAATCTTCTGCGTCTGGAGCAAATTCGTTCCATTGTTGTTTTTCTTCCGCAATGTACTTCTTGTTGCGCTCGTTTGCTTCGAGTTCCGCTTTTTTGGCGTTGCACGCGTTGACGACGCTTTCCTTGATCTGATTATATCTCGTGTCAGGATCTGCAAAATATTTCGACAATTTTTGCACATAATCCGGTGTTTCGACAGAACCCTTGTGCGTGAGGTCAATGGTGTCGAGTTCCATTTTAATCTCTTCGCCGTCCTTCATGATACGGGCAAACTGCACGAGTCCCGTCTGGTTTATGAGAGCGGAAAGGAGGATTTTTGTCGCCTTATTCTGTGAATACACGCCGTTGTTTGCTTCTTTTGCAAGGTCGTAGATTGACTTGCCGTCCACAAACATGAGGTGCACTGCGTCACTGCTTGCGCTGTTGGTGAACCCGTATGCGCGCAATGCGTCCGAATCGACGAAAGTCGAGTTGTAGATGTTTGAAACGCATCCCACCCACAAAGCCGTTGCGCAGTCGTCAAAAGCGTCCGGATCCGGATTGTCGCCTGCGAGTGCGAGCGCGCTTTTAGGAAGCGTGAGTCTGAAAACGTAGTTTTTGTCACCGAAATCGTCGGCATAAGCAAGTCTGCGTCTTCTTTCTTGAAGATATTCATACGTAAATCTATGGAATTGCTCGGAGCTGAGTTCCGTCAGCACCATATCTTCGTAATCTTCGGGCGCGTTTGCTTCCATTTCTCTTCTTGTGTCTGCGCGTCTAACGAGTTCTTTATAGTCAAATCCTGCGCCGAGGTTGAGATACGTGTCCCTTCTCCATGCGGCAAGCAATTCGGCATGCGCCTGCAGATATTCCGCTTCAAACGCCGAGAAGTCCGCCTTGTCAATGAGGGTCGGACAACGCTCTTCAACGTACCACGGATTTTCGAGGCTCTTCACTCTCGTCGTCTGTTGCACTCTCATATACATAACCGTCTTGAAAACGTCTTCGGCGGTCTTGATTTCCTTCGGCGGAGTGTACGATTGGAGGAAGTCAAACATCCTGTCGAGATATTTTCTTATCTCGTCGTGGTTGTTTTCCACAAACGACGTGATCATTTTCACGGATTCTTTGAGGGTTTCGTTTTCGTTCAGGTCCTTGTCGCCGACGCCCAACGTCTTTGCGTATTTCGTGAAAAGAATCAAATCAAGATAATCTCTGTCGTCGATTTTGTTCGTCTTCAACGGATTTTGATGCTCGTTTCCTTGTTTGTCGACGTATGTTTGCGTGAGCAGATGCGACGCGACTATTCCATACTCTTTTCTGCCGTCATCGATGATTTTGAATGCGGCGGCAATCGTCGGCTCGTCGGCTTTGATTGCAAAGTCGTTTTTGCCGTTTGCAAACGGAGCTCTGCGTTCCGCTCTTTGCGCGTCTTCTTTTATCTTGTTGATTGTGTCCGTCGTATACTTTTCACGACCGGGAACGAGCAATGTGTCAAGACTCGTCTTCTCTGCATTGAAAAGTGCCTTTCTGAACTGCTCGCTATCCTGAAGCGCGGTGAGTTTCGTCACGTAGTCGGGGTTGTCGTTTTCACCCGTACGAACGTCGAGGATGTCGGATTTATACTCAAACTTGCCGTCTATTTCGGCAACTTGCACGATTGACACGACGCCCGTTTGATTAACGATAGCGTCCATAAATTTCTCGGCGGCGGCGTCCGTGTTTTTGGGTTCGGGGAGCATATCGTAGATGCTGATTCCGTCAATGAAAACCGTCTTATACAAGTCGAGATCGATTTGACCGCAATTCGTATATTTGCGCACGAGTCCGTAACCCGTTTCCGTTGCGCCGAGCGCGCCTCTGAGTGCGGCAGTTACGTTCTGGAGTTCTTCTGACGGAACGTCCCCGTCAAAATTTTTGCCCTTCATGGATTTAACCCAATCGGTGATGGCAAGTTTTTTGATTGTCGCTTCGCCAACGGGATTCGGATTATTGAGGTCGAATGCGTCCATAAGAGCGTTCACAAGCGGAAGTCTGTTCGTCACGGCAGGACGCAAAGCGTCAAACATTTCGCGTGCGACTCTGTTTTCTCCGAGTTGTTTCGCGGCGTCTTCGTCGAGCGCGCGAATGGTTGCCGTGTCGATTTTGACGTCGTTGTCCAAAAACAGAAACTCGTTCCACATGGATTGAAGCATCAGTTCTTGTTCCACTCTTTGGAGTTTCATCATGCCCGCCATATCCGGGAAATGCGTCTGAACGTAGTCCTGATAATTCTTCATTTTCGTGTAGCCCAATCCCTGTTGCGCGCGCAGATAAACAAAATGTTTCAAAGCGTCCGCTTCGTTGTTGATTTCCGTCGGGGGATTGTAGTTTTCGGCAAACGCAAACCACTTGTCGAGATATGCGTAAATTTGTTCTCTGTCGTCGTTTACAAAAGCGAGGATGAGCTTTTCGCACTCGATTTCGTATTCTGCTTCGCTGAGAGGTTTGCCGTTTTTCGGGTCGTCGAAAACGGGTTTATATCTCAAAAACAAAGCCATATCCGACAAATCTCTTTGGTCGACTTTTTCATAGATTATATCC
>CAVABL010000113.1:0-4186 GCA_963586735.1 Firmicutes bacterium TM09-10 | reverse complement strand
GACTTTGACTTCGGATTTTTTGCCTTT
The DNA here is from genome assembly GCA_963586735.1 of Firmicutes bacterium TM09-10. Taxonomy (GTDB): domain Bacteria; phylum Bacillota; class Clostridia; order Christensenellales; family CAG-917; genus CAG-475. Next base: position 4,159 of record CAVABL010000113.1, on the reverse strand, counting down.
GTAGGGATTTCTCAGCCACGAGATGAGGGCGAACACCGCCATAGGCATAGTCATACAGACGTACGTCAGCATTTCGCCGTAATATGTAAATCTATACGAAATATATCCGTATATCAAACTGAACGCTATCATAAGGACTTGCCCTATCGGGTTGCCTTTGGCGTTGAAGATAAGCGAGGTTACGCCGACAAGCGAAGCGGCAAGCGTCAGATAGTTTTCGCGGTCGAACACGCAAAATGAAACGACGATAAGGGCAACCGAAATGCCCCACAACAACATTTCCCCGACAGAGAAATACTTCACGATTGATTTGAACGATTTCATATATCCTCCAAAAAAAATAAGCACCCACATACTTATCTTCAAAGACCTAACGATAAGTATCTGAATGCTTGACATTCTTTTGCCCGGTGGCAAAAATTCCTATTTATTTGCGGTTATTGTAACGCAAAGTCCCTATTCTGTCAAAGGATTTTGTGCGCATATCGTTGTTCAAACGGCACTATTACTAACCACACCCCACACATCGTGTGGATATCATCGCCGCAGGCGATATCATTGATTGCGCCAATAGTGCAATCCCAAGGCTCATTGCTCCGCCGGCGCATCGATCTCTCTCTTTTGCTCGTGGCTGAGGTTGATGAGTTTATTATCCACGCCGAGTTTGTAGAGGAGATCTTTCATCGCATTGTCGAGGGGTTTTCCTTCGCTGTAATCCGCCTTGAAAATCCAATCCACTCTCTCGTGTTTGAGGAGGGGTTGCACTTTTTCTTTTTGCCCGTCCTGATAGAGCGCGATGGAGTGTCCGCCCGAGAGTTTTACGAGTTTCATACACGGCACATCCGTCAGTCCGTCGCCGAGGTAAATCATATTGTTGAAAAACACTCTTCTCTCGTTTTCGGGGGTGGATGCATTGACGTCGACGTTGTTGCTTATGTCCAAAACACCCTTGTTTATGCGGTAAACAAACTGCGTTTTATTGGTGTAGTTGACCGCCATTTTCGCCCATATGGCATTGCCGTCCTCGCCGTACAAAAACTCGCTCGCGAATATCTTTTTGAAGTGCTTTGCGATGCTCGTGCCGTCGATGATTTCTTTGAGACCGGAGGAGAGCACATAGTGCTCAACTTCAACGCCGGCATCGTCGCCGTAGCGATTTACACGCTCGAACCAATCCTCGACGCCGGGCAAAAACACGACGTCCTTGCCGCTTTCAACGAGGTTCTCGCGCTTGAGCGGTTTGCCGATTTTCTCGGCTTTTGTCATCATCGCAAACATATACGCAAGCACGCTGTCCATTTGTTGACCTGAAGCAAGCACTTGCGTCTCATCCCAGAAGTCGTCGGGTTTCATACCCAAACTCGGGATAAACGTATACTCCTGCATATCGCGCGTGATGAGCGTTTTGTCGAAGTCATACATGATTGCTACAATTGGTTTTTTCATATAGACGTCACCTTGTTCAAATATTTTTGACACGCAAAACAGCGTTTTGCAAACACATTATACCACGCACCCATGCCCAATTCAACCCCCAAGCAAAAGTCGTCGCCGTAGCAAGCAAAAGTCATCGCCGTGGCAAAGACAATTCACAAGTTCATTGTCAACTGCCACGCTCGCCTTATTGCTTTTCTAACCGCGCAACCGATACACGCTCTCAATTCGTGCAAGGACAAAACTTCAATCCACAGTTCCGCTATATCGCTTGCTTGGTGGTGCGCCTATGGCGCAAGCGGATAATATCAATTCTTCCAAAACCCGAACGCAGTGAGGATTTCATCGCACCCCGTGCGATATCATTGCAACGCAGTTGCTTCTTCCACAACCCAAACGCAGTTTGGATATCATCGTGCTTGCACGATATCATCCGAGCCTCGCGAGGATATCATCGCCGCAGGCGATATCATTGATTGGTGAAGCACCCATGGTGCAAGCGGACAATTTGAAACGCAACCCTCATTCGTTGCCTACTTATACACGCACTCTTCCACTCTTTGCGGCAATCAATTATTTGCGTAGCTTGTATTTTTCTGAATCACGTCGTGTGCGCCGCCCTCTTTGATGCTGATAGCGGACACGAGCGTCATTTTTGCGTCCTTATGGAGTTTTTCGATGGTAGTCGCACCGCAGTTGCACATTGTGGATTTGACTTTATAGAGGCTCTTGCGCACGTTATCTTTGAGGCTGCCGGCATACGGCACGTAGCTATCCACGCCTTCCTCGAAACCGAGACCGCTCTTACCGCCGAGGTCGTAGCGTTGCCAGTTTCTAGCGCGGTTGCTGCCCTCGCCCCAGTACTCTTTGACGTAGTTTCCGTTGATGACGAGTTTATTCGTGGGGCTTTCGTCGAATCTCGCGAAGTATCTGCCGAGCATGAGGAAGTCCGCGCCCATTGCGAGTGCGAGCGTCATATGGTAGTCCTGCACGATTCCGCCGTCCGAGCAGATGGGGATATAAACGCCGGTTTTCTTGAAGTATTCGTCGCGCGCCTCCGCAACCTCGATGAGCGCGGTAGCCTGACCTCTGCCGATGCCCTTTTGCTCGCGCGTGATGCAGATAGAACCGCCGCCGATACCCACTTTGATGAAGTCAGCGCCGCAGTCCGCGAGGAAGTTGAACCCGTCCTTATCCACGACGTTTCCCGCGCCGACCTTGACCTTGTCGCCGTAGTTTTTGCGGATATAATCGAGTGTTCTCTTCTGCCAAATCGTGTAGCCCTCGGACGAGTCTATGCACAGCACGTCCGCGCCTGCCTCGATGAGAGCGGGAACGCGTTGCTCGAAGTCGAGAGTGTTGATGCCCGCGCCCACCATATATCTTTTGCTTGAATCCAGCAACTCGTCGGGGTTTTTCTTGTGCTGATCGTAGTCTTTGCGGAAGACCATATACAGCAATCTTCCCTCGTCGTCGATGATGGGGATGGAGTTGAGTTTATGTTCCCAAATTATATCGTTTGCCTCGATGAGCGTCGTGTTTTGGGGTGCGGTGATGAGCCTTTCAAGCGGCGTCATAAACTCTTTGACCTTGAGATCCACGGGCATACGGCTCACGCGATAGTCACGACTTGTGACCATACCCAGCAGTTTTCCGTTTGCCGAGCCGTCGTCGGTTATGGCGATGGTGTTATGCCCCTTTTGAGCGACGAGCGCAAGCACGTCTGCGAGCGTATTTTCGGGCGTGAGGTTGCTGTCCGACACGACGAACCCTGCCTTGTAGCTCTTGACCTTTCTCACCATATCCGCCTCGCTCTCGATCGATTGCGAACCGAAGATAAAAGAAATCCCGCCTTCTCTTGCCAGAGCGATTGCGAGCGTGTCGTTGCTCACCGATTGCATAATGGCAGAAGTCATCGGGATGTTGAGGAATATTGCAGGTTGTTCACCCTTTTTGAATCTTACGAGCGGAGTTTTGAGGCTCACGTTTGAGGGGATGCAGTTTTCGTCCGTATACCCGGGGATGAGCAAATACTCGTTGAAAGTTCTGGACGGTTGATTGAAATAGGTTGCCATAATACCTCCGATTCGCTCCATACGCTCACGCCGCGGCGCACCATACGGGACAAATATAAAAAATTTTTTCTATTATATCACAAAAACCGCAAAAAGCAACCGCCTCCGCCATCATTCCCCAAAAAGACCAAAAAAATCACCCCGCCTCAACCGATTGTTTACTTCTGTATTATATAGCAAAAAGCCTCGGCTTACTGCCGAGGCTTTTCCAAAGTCCAAAAGACTTAAAAGCATTGATTATGCTTGTTTGGTGAGATCACCATTGTAATCTGTGTAATCATAGGTATATTTAACATGCATCTTTTCACCTTTAATGGTGATTGTGTATTCTATATCCCCATTTTCAATATAGATTGAATCTGTACCCTTTTCATACGTAAAATTATCTTTGTTGATAGTAATGTTACCATTACCATCACACACAATTGTTAGACTCAACATACCAATTTTGCCTGTCCACGTTCCCGCAAAAGCGTCAAATGTTTCTTCACTGCTGGGCTTTGTAGATTTTGTGTAAGACGCGCTCTTGTCTTCATGTTCAAGATAGCGATCTTCATCTATGCCTACCGCACAACTATGCACGACTTTGACATTTTCACCGTCTTTTGAAATCGTAAAGGTTGTTTTAGATTTGTTTGCGCTTTCAACTG
>CAVABL010000112.1:3757-4248 GCA_963586735.1 Firmicutes bacterium TM09-10 | reverse complement strand
GAGTGAGCTTGTAGGTCAAATCGCCGTCGTTCGTTAAAAGAAGCAAGCCCTCGCTGTCATAATCAAGTCTGCCGACGGGATACAAACGCTTGTTTTTGAAGTCGTCACCGATAAAATCGGTGATAATCTTACGCGGCTTTGCATGTTCTTTCGGTTCTTCGACAACGCCTTTTGCGGCAAGTTTTTCGGCGCGATTCTTGATTTCCTCAAGTTCCTTGTTACTCTTTTTTCTGCCGCTCTTGTTGTCGTTTTCCTCGTTGAGCGTCGTGACGCAATTTTTTGGTTTGTAAAACAAAAGATAGTCGTAGTGTGTGACTCTGACGACTTTTTTTCCGTCAACAAAGACAACGTCTTTGTCCTCGTCAACATCCGTGCCAACTTCTCTGACAACCTTTTTGTTTACGCTGACTCTGCCTTCCTTGACAAGCTCGTCCGCTTTGCGTCTCGAACACACTCCGCATTCGGCAAGATATTTGTTGATTCTCATAAAA
>CAVABL010000112.1:0-3621 GCA_963586735.1 Firmicutes bacterium TM09-10 | reverse complement strand
GATATTTTATATTCTGCCAATCGGGTGTGACGTTTTGCTTGATTTTGACTTTCACAACGCTTTCACCGTCCGTCAACATAGCATTGTCAAGCGCAATCATTTCATAGTTATCAAAGCCGAATTTCAGCATTCTAATCGTGTCGTTCCACATATCCCCGCGATTAAGAACGACGGTCAAAAGTTGCATACCGTCTCGTTTTGCACCGCCGACAAGACATCTGCCACTCTTTTTTGTGAAGCCGGTTTTAACGCCGTTTGCACCGTCGAAAAGTTTGAGCAATTTATTTTTGTTGGCGATGTATCTCGCCTCGTCGTTGACAACGATTTTCTTCTGTTTAGTGCTCGCAATCCTCAAAAAATCCTCGTTTTCGTACGCCTTTGCGCAAATCAGAGCCAAATCGTACGCCGTCGTATAATGATTTTCGTCGTGAAGACCGTGAGGATTGACAAAGTTTGAGTTTACCGCGCCGCATTCAACCGCTTTTTCGTTCATAAGTTTTGCAAAATTCTCAATGTTTCCAGCAGTTTCAACCGCGAGCGTTACCGCCGCATCGTTTCCGCTTCGGAGCATAAGTCCGAAAAGCAAATCTTCAACGCTTATTTCGTCTCCCTCAACAAGATAAATCGACGAGCCTTCAATGCCCTCGGCAATTTTCGGCACTGTCACGATTTTGTCAGGTCTCAAATTTTCGAGCGCAACAAGAGCAGTCAGAATTTTGGTCGTGCTTGCAGGAAAACACTTTGCGTCTTTATTCTCTCCAAACAAAACGCGACGAGAGGATTGCTCGATGCAAACCGCTCCGCTCGCACCTTTTTCGACTTGAACGGTTGTCTGAACGCCTTGTTCGTAGCCGCAATAATCGTCATATAAACATTCGATATTATTCTTATTTTTGATGTTTTTTAGAATACTTTTGCGTGAAAAATCAATTTTACACACTGAAAACGACGAAATTATTGCAATTGTCAAACAAACCACAGCACTGATTGCAACAACGATTTTTTTGCCGAAATCATCCATATTTTTCAATCCTTTTTCATTGCGTTTGCAACGCTTTTTGCAAGTGCCAACCACTTGTTTTCTTCACCGTCCACCCTCACAAACTTCTTCTGTTCGCCGCACACCAAAAAGCCGATGGGCGTGACGCTCACCCCACCGCCGCTCACGCCCGTCGGAGACTTCACCTTCTTGTCGTTTTCAAAATCTGCGCCCCCGGCGACGAATCCGACGCTTATTTTGCTCACGGGCAAGATTATCGTTCCGTCACCGTTTACGATTGGTTTTCCCACGATTTCGTTAAATTCGGCGGATTTTTTCAAACTTTCAATCGTTTGCTTCAAAACTTCATCAAAACTTTGCATATTTCCTCTCTCTGCTCATTGCGATTGCGCTTATGAATTGCGTAAGATTTATTTTTACGTTTATTCCACATTCCGCGTCAAATCTCTCGTCTTGACATTCTCTGACCAATGTTTTTGAAAAAACGGACGGCATTTGCAAAATTGCCGCAAGGATAGCGCGGGTTTTTGCATCGTTCGTCCCGACGTACGCAGTCAACTGCCTTGCGTCAAAAATTTTGTTTTCAAAAGCAAAAGTCAAAAGAGAATAAACTGCGGAAAAACTCAACCGATTTTTATTTTTTATCGTTTTGCCGTTTATTTGCACTCGCACACCGTCCGAAAGCGACACCTTGAGCCGCAATATAGATATATCCGCAAATTTGATTTGCGCCTTGCAAACCTCGTCCGAAAGCGCAAAATGCACAGTCGCCGTAAATTTTAGAGGAAGCAACACCGCAATCATAACAACTTCAACGCATATCGCAACGAACGCAATCGTCATAGCGTTATTTTGAGCATAAAACGCATTTTTATGTGAAACGCGACAAATAAAAGATTCTCCGACTATCGCAATCACACTCGATAAAATTTTAATTTCGATTAAAACTTTTTTGTGCCAAAATCCGTGCTTACTCTACGCATAAAAAAAAGAACGGTCAACACCGTTCAATTTTTACGTACCGTTTTGTCAAACATATTTCGGCGGTATGCATTTCAGCATTCTGACGGCACGAATTACATAAAAACAACCGGGCAATCCTGTCAGTCAAACACCTCAAACTGCTCGCCTTCGAGAAATTCGGGGATTTCCTCTTCTTCCTCGTCGACGTCTGCAGCGACGGCAAGCGCAAGAGTTTCGCTGTCGACTTCATTCTCGTCCATAATCGTGCGATTGTGAAACAAAGTTTCCTGTGACGGCGCGTTGATGAGCATAAGTTTTTCAAGCACTTCGTCGTAGTCGGGCAACTCGTCGATGTTTTCAATCTGAAATTTCTTCAAAAATTCATCAGTCGTGCCGTAGAGCAACGGTCTGCCAACGGTTTCTTTTCTTCCCACCGCTTCGATAAGCCCCGCTTTCAAGAGTCCCGTGAGCGCGTATTCGGAGTTTTTGTTGCTCCTCATTTCGTCGATTTCAAGACGCGTGATGGGTTGCTTGTACGCAATCGTGGCAAGCACTTCGAGAAGCGTTTTCGTGAGTTCCTTCTCGCGCAAAGGCGTCAAAACATCGGCAACGGTGTCGCCGTATTTTGGATTTGAGGAAAACTGCACTTTGCCGTTGAATTCCAAAAGCACAATGCCGCAATCTTTGCTATATCTATTTTGAAGCGATTTTATGATTGAATTGAGTTTTTGCGTGGTGAGTTCGGGCACTTTTTCGCAAATCTCGCTCTTCTGAATTGCAGAACCGCTCGCAAAAATAATAGCCTCGACAACGTTTTCAATATTTTCCATCGTCACCCTCCTCAAATTCAATCGGCGCGTCTTCCGTGCCCTCGACTGCAAATATAGTTATTTCTCCGAAAACTTCTTCCTGCTCGGCGCGGAGTCTACCGTATTTCAAAAGTTCGAGCACGGCAAGGAACGTCGTGACGATATCGCCCTTGTCGTAGTCAGGCTCAAACAAATCGGTAAATTTCATCTGTTTGCGCACACCTATCATAAGACGAATGTTTTCCATTTGTTCGTGCACGGAAAACCTGTCTTTGACAACCTTTTTGGGTATGATTTCCTGCTCGTGAATAGCGGCGTTTGCAAGCACCCTTGCAAATGCTTCCACAAGTTTAGGGAGCGAAAAATTGACAAGCGCAACGCGATAATCCTTGTCAGAAAACACCGGTGTGCGATAAAATCTATTGATCGTTTCGATCTCGCGCAACTTGTCACTCTGCTCAACGAGCAAGGCGTATTCCTTGATCTTGTTGATGAGCAATTGGCGCTCGTATTCGGGATCGTCCTCGGTGATTTCCTCGTCGTCCTTCGGGAGCGTGCGGATTGATTTGAGATACACGAGTTCGGCAGCCATGGTGATAAACTCGCCCGCATAGTCAAAATCGAGTTCTTCCTTCGGCGTGTTGCGGATTATTTCAACATATTGACTTGTGACTTCCGAAATGAATATATCCTCGATTGCGATTTTTGCACTTTTGATAAGCTCGTAAAGCAACGGGATAGGACCGTCAAAATCACTCAAATGGTAAACAATTTCGGGTTTCGCAACGACAAAATCACCCTCGATTGCCTCGGGCTCGATTATTTCGGCATTGGAAGATTGAGCGTTCT
>CAVABL010000111.1:0-4363 GCA_963586735.1 Firmicutes bacterium TM09-10 | reverse complement strand
ATTGTTATTAAGACTGCGATATTTGGATGAAGAACAAGAAAGAGCCGCTTTCACGGACAGGAGCGTATTTTTATCGTACGTGACAGATGAGCAAAAGAACTTTGCAAGGAACGAAGTGACGGAATAGCGATTGCTATGTTTACATCAATCGCGTCCAAAGCCGACTGTCGCTTATTTCCCTTGTTATTAAGACTACTCCCGCTTCTTCCAAGCGCGCCAAGCAGATGAATGGCGCGAAAAAGCCCTTCGGGCTCTCGCCTAGTGTACTGATCGTACACGACGAGTGACCGAAGGGCTTTGACAAAGCCAGTCGCTGTTTGGCGCACTTAGAAGAAGCGGGCGATGAGATCTTTCGAATACTGCACAGTCTCTTCCATATCGCCAAAGCTCATGATTTCGCCTGCATAGTAGGTGTTGAGGTTGCCTTGCATTGCCTCGACTTTCTCATACCAACCGTCTTTGTAGTCATTCTCAAAGACATGCGGGAAGTAATACCACTTGCGCTCGTAGACGCATTGGTCGATGTCGATGCCGCAAAGTTTCATATCGTCCCAAGCCATCTTTTTGGCTTCTTCGTAGGTTTTGAGTTCCTTGCCCTTGTAGTTGCGCAAAACGTAGGTGGTGAGCACTTGATTGGGTTCGTTTGCCCATCTGTGATAGAACACCATGAGGTGACCGAGGCGTTCGGGAGTCATGTTGTCAAACAGATATCCTGACATATCAGGATAATACGTGCCTTTCTTGCAGGTGATTGCGGTGACGTCATAGCGCTCGTAGTCGATCTTTGCAAAGAGTTTCTTCTCGTCGTCGGTGGCGTCGAAGAAGTTGGGCAGATATTGAAGCGGTGACGTGACGATGATCTTGTCGTACTCTTCCATATCTTCGCCGATGTAGACTTGCACCTTGCCGTTTTCACGCGTGACTTTGGTGATTTTCACGTTGAGGCGAGCAGGATGTTGCAACTTTGCGTTGACTGCCTCGTAGATTGATTGCGTGCCGTCTTTCCACGTCCACAAGTCCTTGTTGACAAAGTACATTGCGGTTGCAAAATCGAGATATTTGACGACGTACGCGGCAGGGATCTCGTCAAAGAATCCGTAGCCGAATGCGGTGTACGGTCCGATCCAGATCTCTTGCGCGAGAGGAACGCCGTTGAGTTTGCAGAAATCTTTGAAGTTCATGCAAAGATCTTTGAGGTTGGGGTTCTCGCCGACGATATGCTTGCCGGTGACGGGATCGTATCCGTCGTATTTACCCTCGGAAACGCCCTTGTGCCCCGTGTATTGATAGCCCTTGTACTTGGTTGCAAGCAAGGTGCCGAGTTTCTTGACTTGTGATTTCAATCTCAAAAGATGCGGGATGAGCAACGGATTCTTCTTGGGGTTGAACGGATCGTACTCTTTGCCGTTTTGTCTGCGATAAGCACGCTCGAGCTTCGGACCGTCGTGATCGACGCCGCCGAACAATTCGAGTTCGTGCACCGCATAGTAAGTCGGGCAACCCATGATTGCGCCCATTTCAAATCTCTTTCCGTCGTGATACGGAGAATGGCACTTTCCGCCAACGTGGTCTTCTCTTTCGAGGATAGCGTAGTCGGTGTATCCGTTCTTCTCGAGGTGAACAGCCGCGCTCAGTCCGGCAGGACCGGCGCCGATGATACAAATCTTTTCGTTTTTAGCCATGATTCTCTCCTTTTGGTAGGTTTCGATTCAAACGCTTTGTTTGATAGATTTATTATAGCACCGAATCTGAAATTGTAAATAAAATATTAAAAAATCGATAAAAATTTATTTATTTGTCGATTTGGTATTCACAATTCCGATAGCGCGTGGTATAATATACGCTGATTCGGAGGCGCGTATGAAATACAAATCGTTTGAAGAGATGCTTGCGGCAAACGCGAAAAATCACGCAAATGACGTCGCTTTGACATTTGACGAAAACGGCGAAATCAAAAATTTGACGTACGTTGAGCTTTTTGACGAAATTCGCGCGCGCAAAGCGGAGATTGAAAAACTCGACGCGCATTGCGTCGGCATTTGTCAAACGCCGTCGAAAGATTGGATTATAAATATGTACGCGTGCGCGCTCGCGCACAAGCAAACCGTTTTGCTCGATCCGTCCTGCGATCCCGCACTTCTTCAAACGCAGATTCTTGCAACCGACATCGAAGAAATTTTGACGGACGATATGACGAGCGCGTGCAAAGCGTTCAAAACCGCAAAACGTCCCGACGTCGAACTCAAAGACGGCGAGGGCGACATCCTCTTCTTCACGTCGGGCACGACGCATTCTTCAAAAGCGGTCGTTTTGACCACGAAATCGCTTTGCGCAAGCGCTTGGAACGGTCAGCAAAAATGCCCCTGCCGCGCAAGCGACAATCTTCTTTGCATGCTTCCCCTCACCCACGTGTTCGGATTCGTATGCGCGATGCTCTGGCCGATGTCGCAAGGGGCGCGCGTATCCGTCACGAGAGGCTTGCGCTATCTCGCAAAAGACTGCGCTTATTTCAAACCGACGATAATTTCCGTCGTTCCGTCCATCCTCAAATTTCTCATAGGTTTCAACGCTTTGAACGACGAATTGCGGATGGTACTCGTGGGCGCAGGTCCCGCAAACGAGCAAACGTTGCAGGCGGCAACGGCAAAAGGCGTCGAAGTGCGCTTCGGTTACGGCCTTACGGAAACGTCGAGCGGCGTTGCGATAAGTTGCGGTGACAATCCGTTTGCGATGTCGGTCTGTCCCGACGTTGAAATCGCTTTGGGCGAGGACGGCGAAATCCTTGTCAAAAGTGACGAGTGCATGATGAAGGGCTACTACAAAAATCAAACCGCCACCGACGAGGTTTTGATTGACGGAGTTTTGCACACGGGAGATCTCGGCAGATTCGACGAGGACGGCAATCTCTATATCACGGGGCGCAAAAAAGACGTAATCGTTCTTGAAAACGGCAACAAAATTTTTCTGCCCGAATGGGAAGCGCAAATCGCCTCAACGCTCGAAACGGACGACGTTGCGCTTGCGCTCAAGGACGGCGTCGTGACGTTGTTCGTTGGCAACAAGGACGGATTTTTGAACGTAAGCACGCTCAAAGACAAACTCGCCGCGTTCAACAAAAACAAATCTTTCGGCTTGCAAATCGCAGACCTTGTCGTCGTGCCGGGCGCGTTGCCGAGGACCGCAACGGAAAAAGTGAAAAGATACGAACTTTGAAGCAAACACCGAAACGAGCATGCATTTTGCATGAAAGGAGTATATATGGCACAAGCAACCAAACAGGAAATTCAGGACAAACTTGCAGGGCTGATAAAACAGTACATCCCCTCATTGCAAAACGAGGAAATCACTCGTGAAACGGCAATCAACTCAAAGGGTTACGAGTCGCTCAACTACATCTACATCATCTGCACGCTTGAGAGCGATTTCGGCATAAAAATTCCCGACAAGGTATGGATGAAACTGCGCACCGTCGGCGAAGTCGTTGACACCGTTTACGAAACGATGGCGCAATGACACATTGCACGACACGGCGTTTATGCATGCAAAACGGTGACATAAATGGTTGATTTGGTTTGGACAACTCAAAAGAAACTTCTTGCCGACGATGTGACGATGCACCGTGATTTGCGCATGTCCGTGCTTATGCGCTGGCTTCAGGAAATATCCGTCGCGCACACCGAAGCGCTTGGCGCAGGCAGGGCGAAAACCCTCGACAAAGGCGCTTTGTGGGTTGTGTGCAGAGTGCGCGTCGAGGTTGAAAAATTGCCTTGTTACGACGACGAAATCACCCTCACGAGTTGGGCGGGCGACACTATGCGAGTGCTTTTTCCTCGCTATTACGCCATGACGGACAAGAGCGGAAATTCCCTTGTCAAAGCGAGCGCGGTATGGCTTTTGATGGATGAAAAAAAACGCAAAATGGTCTTCCCCGAAAACTATGACGTCGTCGTGCCGGGCGTGAAAACGGGTGACGAAATCCCCCTCTCTTTCGGCGTATCTTTGCCCGAGCAGGAGCAGTCAAAGCGTTTCAAGGTCGCGTACAGTCAGGTGGACATAAACGGGCACATGAACAACGCAAAATATCTCGATTGCATGGACGATGTTCTCGGCAAGGATTTTCTCGAAACGCACGCCGTCAAAAATCTTGAAATCGAATTCAAATCCGAAATAAAATACGGCTCGAGCGTAAACTTGAAATACACGCTCGCAAGCGACGCTCTCGCCATGATTGGTTTTGTCAAAAAACGCCCGTGTTTTGAACTCAAAGCGGATTTTGTGACAAAATAACGCCAAAAAACGAAAACGGCAAATCAATCTGCAAATCAATTTTATTTAACGTTTGCCAAACAAAATATTTCGTTTG
>CAVABL010000110.1:4061-4418 GCA_963586735.1 Firmicutes bacterium TM09-10 | reverse complement strand
GTCATTACGAGTTGCTCGGGTGGTACGACGAGGACGGAAACAAGGTCGAACGCATAGAAAAGGGCAGCGTCGGCGACAAAATTTTGGAAGCGGAGTGGAAAGCCGTTGTCTACACGGTAACGTTCAATTCAAACGGCGGAGAGAAAATCGACAATTTGACGTATACGGTTGAAGACGGTGTGATTGCCTTGCCAAACTGCACGAGGGCGAACTATCGCTTTGAGGGTTGGTTTGATGAAAAGGGCGCAAAAATCATGGACATTCGCAACGATTTGGGCAATTTTGCGTTGACTGCGCATTGGAGTGCTGTCGGGTATGCGGTGAAGTTTGAAACGAACTGCGACGTCACGATTGACG
>CAVABL010000110.1:1488-4051 GCA_963586735.1 Firmicutes bacterium TM09-10 | reverse complement strand
ATACAATGTCGAAAAAGAAGTGTTCGATTTGCCGACTCCGCAAAGAGATTTCTATGAATTTGTCGGTTGGTTTGAAAACGTAGATATGAGCGGTGAAGCAATCGTTGATTTCAGGACGGAAAAGGATATTACGCTTTACGCCAAGTGGAGCGCAACTCAATATACGATAACGTTCGATTCGGCGGGCGGTGAAGACGTTGCGCCAAAACGATATACCGTTGAAACGGAAACGTTCGACTTGCCGGATTGCGAGAGAGAATACTACGCTTTCGTAGGTTGGAAGTTTGGAGAGAAGATAATCTCGAAGATAGAAAACGGAAACCACGGCGCTATGACTTTGGTTGCGCAATGGACGCCGATTGATTACACGATACAGTTTGTCACAAACGGCGGTGAAAGCGTTGAGGACGTTGTATACAACGTCACGACGGAAAGCGTTGAACTGCCTGAACCGACGAAAGAATATTACGATTTTTGCGGTTGGTTGGATTCGGACGGCAAACAATTGACCGCAATAGATTGCCAAAATCCCTGCGATATTACGCTTTACGCCGAGTGGCGCGCAACTCAATATGAAATCACCTACGTGACAAACGGCGGAAAGAATGACGACAACCCGATGTTCTACAACGTTGAAAGCGAAATAATCCTTGCAAATCCCCAAAAGAACGGATATGAATTTTTGGGTTGGTATGTTGACAATGCAAAGGTGGATAAAATCGAAAAGGGTAGCCACGGGAAGTTGACGATAGTCGCAAAATGGAGTGCTGTCGGGTATACCGTCACTTTTGACACAAATGGCGGAAATAAGATTGAAAGCACGACCTACAACGTCGAGATGACGGATTTTGAATTGCCGACTCCGACAAAAGAGTTTTACACATTTGAGGGTTGGTATTTCGATGAGAATTTGAGCGGTGAAAAAATTGTCGATTTCACGACAGATAAGAGCGTCACGCTCTATGCAAAATGGGTTGAAACCGAGTATAAGATAACGTTCGACTCAAACGGCGGCACGAGCGTGGAACCGCACACGTACACGGTCGGGAACGGCGTGTACACGTTGCCGACAACGAGCAAAGCGAATTGCGAATTTGCAGGTTGGTTTGATGCTGACGACAACGAATACACCGAGATAGATTGCTCAAAACCGTGCAATTTTGATTTAACGGCAAAGTGGATTTTGTTGAATTACACGATAACTTTTAACTCAAACGGCGGAAGTGAAATTTCGGATAAAACCTACAATGTCGAGACGGAAAATTTTGCGCTTGACAAGCCCGAAAAAAAATACTACGCGTTTGCAGGTTGGTTTGATGTCGACGGAAAGAAATACACCGGGATAGATTGCTCGAATCCTTGCGATCTGACGCTGTATGCAACTTGGAAAGCGATTTCGTATACGCTAGTTTTTGAGAGCAACGGCGGAAGCGAATGCGACGATAAGATTTGCAGTGCGGATATGACGGATCTCGATTTGCCTCAAACGACGAGAAATTTCTTTGAATTTGACGGTTGGTTTGCGAGCGCAGAGTTGAGCGGAGAGGCGGTTGAGATGATTGATATGAGTTTGTTTGACAGCGCCGCAACCGCAACGCTTTACGCAAAGTGGAATGCCGTGAAATATGCGATAACCTACACCCTTGACGGCGGCACCGAAACGTCAAATCCGACGTTCTATACGGTTGAATCGGATGATATAGTGCTTGAAAGTCCGTCAAAAGACGGCTTTGTGTTCGAGGGTTGGTACAGTGGCGAAACGAGGGTGGAAAAGATTGAAAACGGCTCGCACGGCGATATTGCGCTATGCGCGCGTTGGAGCGAAATCGTCGCCACACAATCCGACTTCAAAACGAACGGAAACGGAGAGATAATCGAGTACGTCGGCGATTCCGCAACCGAAATAATCGTACCGAGCGTCATCGGCAACGAAACCATAAAATCGATTGCGAGCGGAGCGTTTGAAAGCGTCAAGGGCAGCGTCACGTCAATCGTCATCGAAGAGGGCATCGAGAGCGTTGCAAGCGACTTGTTTGCGGGCATGAGCGCACTTAAAACGCTTGTTTTGCCGTCCACAATCGTTGAGATGCACAGAGGTATGCTTGCGGATTGCGCCCTGCTGTCGAATTTGACGATTCCGTTTGCCTCGTTTGGCGTGAGCGATTTAAGCGATTGCAAAGGGGAAATTTATTTGGATAACTGCGATGCAAAATTTGTTGTGGGGCTATGGTACTTGTTTTATGATGGCTCGACAGAATCTAAAATAGGATATTCGGCTTACATGGGTTATTTGGAGGAAATAGGTATTAATTGTCGAAAAGCGGATAATTATGCTACGTATATCCCGAACTCGTTGACAAGCATTGTTATTCTTGGCGGAAACATATCCAAAAAGTGTTTTATGGATTTGACGAATATTGAATCTGTCACGATAAAAGGAGAAACAAGAGTTGACGAGTTGGCTTTTGCCAAATGCAAAAAACTTAAAGAAATTATAGTGGAAAGCACAGAAATTCAATTTGAAACGAGTGTTATTGCGGCTAGCACAAGTGTGATTGTATAC
>CAVABL010000110.1:0-1439 GCA_963586735.1 Firmicutes bacterium TM09-10 | reverse complement strand
TGTATACGTCGTTGACGAGAAGCAGAAAGAATCGTTCTTGGAAAAGAATTCGAGTTATGCCGGTCAAGTGCAGGTCAAAGGTGTTGCCTCAAACTGACATATGTGCTATCATCCATATGAGGTGAATATGAACGCATTGACACTTGTACACAACGCCATAAAAGCATATGTTCACGAGGGCGGAGTTTGCATTGACGCCACGGCAGGACGCGGCTACGACACCGCGTTTTTGTGCGAACTTGTCGGCGACAGCGGCTCGGTGACGGCTTTTGACGTGCAAAAGGACGCAATCGAAAGCACGCAAAATTTGCTTGAAAGCAAGGGACTTCACGCAAGGCTTATCCTCGATTCTCACGCCAATATGGCGCAATATTTTGCCGACGAAAGCGTTGATTGCATCGTGTTCAATCTCGGCTATTTGCCAAAGGGCGACCACAGCGTTTTCACGCATTTCGAGTCAACGAAAGAGGCAATCGAAAGCGGTTTGAAACTGCTCAAAAGGGGCGGAATAATGACCGTGAGCGTGTACTATGGCGGTGACAGCGGCTATGAGGAAAAGGATGCGTTGCTCCCGTGGCTCAAAACGCTTGACGATGAAAAATATCAGGTTTTGACGACCTTCTTTTTCAACTGGAAAAAAGATCCGCCGATTCCGATTTTCATCATAAAAAATTGACGATTCACCGCATTAGAACATCAAAAATACAAATTTTGCGCAAAACTTTTCAGCATATACAGCGAGGTGATTATGGCGTCTCCAAAAAAGAAATACAACGTGCTTTTCGTGTGCTCGTCAAATGTGTGCCGAAGCCCCTATTGCGAATTTATGCTCCGCCGTATGATTGCAAACGACGACGACCTCAAGGACAAAGTCGAAGTCCGTTCCGCCGCGGTGTTCAATCGCAGCAAACGCATTTTTCCAAAAGCAGTCGTCGTCCTCAAACGCAACGGATTTGACGAGCGCGAAATCCTTGCGCACAAACCGTCTTTCAAAACCGACGTCGAACTTTTTGAATCCGCCGACGTCATCATCGGCATGTCGCACACGCACAAATTGCTCACGCCCAAAAAGTATCGTTCAAAATTCGTCACGCTTTCAGAAGCCGCCACCGGCACGTACACGCCCATTCCCGATCCGTTTTTGTCCACCTCGCAAGAGGCTTATGACAAGGTGATGAGGGCGTTGGATTCGTATTTATCCCAACTTTTTGTAAAACTAAAATCAACCGTAAACTCGTAAGACATCGATATATTGTCCGCTGGCGCACGAAGTGCGCTTAATCAAGCAAGCGAGATTGCGCTGTTGGCACAATCAATGATATCGCCTATGGCGATGATATCCTCACTGTGTTCGGATGATATCGTTGTGATGCAACGATGATATCCACGCTTTGCGTGGGTTGTGGAAGAATTGAAATTGTCCGCTGGCGCACGAAGTG
>CAVABL010000109.1:0-4420 GCA_963586735.1 Firmicutes bacterium TM09-10 | reverse complement strand
CGAATGCAGTGCGCAAACAGGCGATAACGTCAAAAAAATCGTCGATATCGCAAAGGGCAAAACCGCATGCTTTGCAGGTCAATCCGCCGTGGGAAAAAGCTCGCTGCTCAACAATATCCTCGATTGCGATTTGCTCGAAGTGGGCGAACTCGCAAAAAAAATCAAACGCGGCAAGAATACGACGAGAAAAACCGAGATTTTCCATATCGGAGAAAACACATACTTTGTGGATACATGCGGATTTTCTATGCTCGAAACCGTGGACGTAGCGCCCGAAAATCTAAGGCTGTATTTCGACGATTTGGAAGCGTTCAGAAAAGAGTGTAGATTTAATATGTGTACGCATACCGACGAGCCAGATTGCGCCGTGAAAGCCCACATCGGAAAGGAAATCGGCAAGGGTAGATACGAGAGATATAAGACGATTTTCAAAGAACTCGTCGAAAGAAAAGAAAAACAATACGATTGATCGTCGATGAATAACTAATTATCGGGCGTGGCACTAACACGGCGGAACGGAAAACGACTTAAATTCGTTCGATTCGTATTCCATTCGGGTGCGGATGTCGTGCCGATAATCGATAATTGTCAGTCGTCAATAATCACTATCACTACGTCACGGAGGAAATATGCTGGTTGCACCGTCAATGCTTGCCGCCGATTTCGGAAATATGGCAAGCGAAGTCAAAAATATCGAAAAATGGGGCGCGGATATTGTGCATTGCGACGTTATGGACGGCGTGTACGTGCCAAATATTACATTTGGAATGCCGATGATAAAGGCGTTCAGACGCAACTCGAATTTGCCTATCGACGCGCATCTTATGATTACGAAACCCGAAAAATACGTCGGGCAGTTTTGCGACGCGGGCGCGGATATCGTGACGTTCCATCCCGACGCATCCGACGACGTGCAGGGCGCAATCGATGCCATCAAGTCGAAAGGCAAAAAGTGCGGAATCGTCGTCAATGCCGACGTCGATTTTGAGGTTGCAAAACCATACCTAAATCAAATCGATATGCTCGTCATTATGACAGTGCAGGCCGGTTTCGGCGGACAAAGTTTCAAACCCGATTGCCTCGAAAAGGCTCGCATCGGCGCAAGCGAAAGAGAAAAATGCGGATATAAATTTTTGATTGAGGTTGACGGCGGTGTGAATGAGGAGAATATATCTCTCCTTAAAGACATGGGCGTTGACGTGGCGGTGGCAGGAAGTTCGGTTTTTAAGTCCGCAAATCCGAAAAAAACCATTGAAATTCTTCATGTCTGACGTTTTTTGTCGTTTGCACAATCAAATATAGTATGTCAAGAAACGAATCGTAAGCGGTTCGTTTTTTTGTCACGCAATGTTTTTTTGCGGCATACTTTGTAAAAGAGGTGACACATGAACAAAATCTTCTGCATCAATCCGCCAAAATTCATAAAAGCGATTTTGCGATTCTTCGCCAAAAAAAATAAAGAGAAAGACGAAGATTAAAGCGCGACAGCGGTCATGGAAAAGAAATCGGTACAACAAAAAAACGCCTTCCTTGCGGAAGGCTAACTTTGATTGCTACTTAAAAGAACAAATTACGCACGGTCAACTTTGCCGGAACGAAGGCAACGTGTGCATACGTATGCGTCTTCAACTCCGCCGGTCGGTGTATTGACTTTGACTTTTTGGACGTTGGGAGCCCAACTGCGTCTGGTCTTTCTGTTGCTGTGGCTGACTGCATTGCCACTCATTCTGCCTTTTCCGCATACACTACAAACTCTGGACATATTCTGTACCTCCTAATTTGAACAATCGTTATTCTATCAAATATAAATTCGTTTTGCAACTGATTTGCATAAAATTTGTGATTTAGTTGCAAAAAATTATGTTATATAGTAATATTTTAAAAAAGGAAAAGGTATGTCGCTTTCAACTTCAAATAAGTTTGGCAAAATATCCGTCAGCGAAGAGGCTATGCAGATCGTTGCAAGTCACGCCGCTCAGGATTGTTACGGCGTGGTGGACTTGGTCTCACGCCGTTTCAGCGATAATATAAGTCAACTTCTTGGAAAAAATCAACTCGGCAAAGGCGCGCTCGTTCAAACCGTGGACGACCTCGTGTACGTCGAGTTGTTCGTTATTTTAAAGGTTGGAGTCAACGTAGAAGCGGTGAAAAAGTCTCTTGCGGACGCTGTCAAGTTTTCTCTTGAAACGTTTACGGGTATGCGCGTAAAACGCGTGCACGTCAACGTCGTGGGCATCCGCGTCTGATTGGGTATATACGAAAATGATAAGAATCGACGGTTTGAAATTCAAAGAAATGCTACAGGGCGGCGCAAAGGCTCTTGAAATGAATAGAGCTATGGTTGACGAGCTCAACGTTTTCCCCGTTCCCGACGGCGACACGGGCACGAATATGTCTATGACGCTCGCATCGGCGGTAAGAGAGGCAAACGCTTGCCAATCATTGCTCATCGACGAGATTGCGCTCGCATTTTCAAAAGGCGCATTGAGGGGCGCAAGAGGCAACTCGGGCGTCATCTCCTCGCAAATTTTCAGAGGATTTGCGGTTGCGCTCGAAGGAAAAGCGGAACTCAATGCAAAAGTGTTTGCAGAATGCTTGAAACAGGGCACGGAGATTGCGTACAGCGCAGTCACCAAACCCAAAGAGGGCACGATTCTAACTGTCGTCAGAGCAATGGCGGAAGAGGCGCAAACCGCTGCAAAAAGCAAGAAAATCGAATTTGAAATCTTTCTTAAAAAAGTCATTGACGCAGGCGAAGATATCCTTCAAAAAACGCCGGATATGTTGCCCGTCCTCAAAAAAGCGGGCGTCGTGGACGCAGGCGGCAGAGGACTTCTTATCGTGTTTGACGGAATGTATCGCACTCTCGTCGGAGAGGAACTTGTGCTTGTGAGCGGCGGTAAAGTCGCAACGCAAGAAAGCGCGCCGTTGAAAAGCGCAACGGAGCAGTTCGACCCGCTTGAAAACGACTACGAACATATCACGTTTCAATATTGCACGGAATATTTCATCACGCACCTCAAAAACGACGTGACGACTGCCGCTATCAATAAATACAGAGATTATCTCATGTCAATCGGCGATTGCGTGCTCGTCATCGGAGATACCGACCTCGTCAAAACGCACGTGCATACGAATCATCCCGACAGAGCGCTCAAAGCCGCTCTCAACCTCGGTGAACTCGACGGCGTGAAAATTGAAAATATGCTCGAACAAAACCGCAAAATCCACGCGAACGACAAGACGGACGAGGATGAACAACTCAAAGATTACGCAATGATTTCCGTGTGCTCGGGCGAGGGTATGGCAAATATATTCAAAGATTTGATGGTGGATATAGTCGTCGAGGGCGGTCAGACGATGAATCCGAGCGTGGACGATATCCTAAAAGCAGTGAACGAGGCAAAAGCGAAAAACGTGTTCGTGCTTCCGAACAACTCGAATATTATTCTCGCCGCAAATCAGGCAAGCGAACTTGCAAAAGCAGAGGTGTTCGTCATCCCGACGACGAATATGCCCGAGGGCATTTCAGCATCGCTCGCATTTGACGCCGACTCGACTCCGCAAGAAAACTTTGAAAATATGTGCGAGGCAATAAAGGGCATCACATGCGCGGAAATCACTCACGCAGTGCGCTCGACGAGGATGAACAGATATTCCGTCAAAGAGGGTGATATAATCGGCATTTGCGAAAAGAAAATCGTTGCAAAAAGTCAAAATATTGCCGACGCAACGCTCGATACGATAAGGAAAATCGCAAAAGATAAGGATATGCTCACCATATACTACGGAAAAGACGTGTCAGAAGAGGACGCAACCGCGCTTCAAAAGAAAGTCGAGGATGAGTTTGATTGGCTCGAAACGGCATGCTATCAGGGCGGTCAACCGCATTATTACTACATAATTTCGGCAGAATAATATGATTGAGTTGTGCGATGTGAAAGGCGTCGGTGACGCAACAATAAAAAAACTTAACGACCTTGGCATTCATTCGGTGTTCGAGGTCTTTTCTTTTTTGCCGAGCAAATACATCGACCTTAAAGAACCCGTTAAAGTTTTTGACGCCGAACCATCGCAATTGTGTCTTCTCGAGGGAAGAGTCGAAAGCGTGGGCGCCGTGACGCGCTCGAAAACGAAATCGTTTTTCGTCGTTTTCAGCGACAATCTTGCGGATAATAAAGTCTTTTTCAAGGCGTCTTTTTTCAATATGCCGTTTTTGCACGACAAATTTGGAATCGGGCAGTCGTACAGATTGCTCACGAGATTGACAAACGATACGGGAGCGTTGTGCGTCGTCAATCCGACGCTTGAAAAAATCGAGAGAATATCAAAACTCGACGGAGTTTATACAGTTTATCCGCTCGGAAAAACTTTAGGACAGAACGCTTTTAAAAACGTCGTATACTCGGCGTTGGACAGC
>CAVABL010000108.1:0-4470 GCA_963586735.1 Firmicutes bacterium TM09-10 | reverse complement strand
GACTTATACGCGGTTTAATTTCCGTCGTCATCGTTGTCATCGTTGTTATGGCGTTGGTTTACTCTTTGATTGACAGAGAGTTTATATTCAAAGGCGATCAACAACTTAACAAATATATGAACAACGAAAAAGTCGTCTACAAATATTCTCAATGGGAATCTTACGGATATTTGGACATGTATTCCTATGCCGATTATCTCACGGATTTGGTTGATTCGGGTGAGATGACTGCAGACGAGCGTGCGCAAGCCGTAAAATTCGGAAAAACAGAGAGTCAGGATTCTGCAATTGTCGCCAAATACGTTGCAAAATTCAAAGAGTACTGCAACGCAAACGATTTCAAGGTCATGAGGCTCGATGCCGTCATGCTCGGTGGTTCGCTTGCAAAGGGCGGAACACAGAAATTGTTTGCTTACAAAGAATATTCTACGCTTGAGAGAGTGTGGGGGTATTTTAAGAACCTAATTCAGGTAGATTCCATTCATTATGTAGAAGATGACGATCAATTGGTGGGCGAGAGGGGCATCTCTTTCACATGGTATGATCCTGCATACGGCGGAGAAAAATTTTCGCCCGCAATCATTGGCAACGGAACGGAGCATAAATATCTGCTCTATTTTGACAACAAGTTTCCGTTCATACACCAAAACATCGTGAAGATAAATCTTGGCACGTCATATGCAGTCAACAGAGGCGTTGACGCGTATACGACGATGACGCAAAGCCAAGGGAGCAACGTCAAATCTTTGACACATTATCCGACAGGTTTTTCAGAAGAATCTTCGAACGATTTGCACCAAGCAACGTTCGTTGCGGATTCTCTTACAAAAGGCGGAGAGTTTATCCAACAAAGATATAGCGACAACTACACAAACGTCGGAACGGTGAAACATAGTTTGTCAAGAGTTGGATTCTCGTTCATCATAGGCATATTGTCATCGATTTTGGCATATTTGCTCGGCGTGCCCCTTGGCATAATGATGGCAAGAAACAAAGGCAAAATCCTTGACAAACTCGGCACAATCTACATTGTGTTCATCATTGCAGTGCCGTCGTTGGCTTATATATTCATGTTCCGTGCACTCGGCATGAAGATCGGATTGCCCGGCAGATTCGACATCGACTCAACGAGCAAATTGATGTATATTTTGCCTATCATTTCGCTTGCGCTTCCGTCCGTTGCCGGCCTTATGAACTGGCTTAGAAGATACATGATAGACCAACAAAATTCCGATTACGTGAAATTTGCGAGATCGGGCGGCTTGAGCGAGAGAGAAATTTTCAACAAACATATTCTCAAAAACGCAATCATTCCGCTTGTGCACAACATCCCGGGCACGATTTTGGGTGCGGTTGTCGGCGCAATCATCACAGAAACCGTGTATGCGGTTCCCGGCACAGGACGTATGCTCACGGAGGCAATCAACTTGTATGACAACGCCGTTATCGTTGGACTTACGATGTTCTATGCTTTGCTGTCCGTCGTGTCGTTGATCCTTGGCGATATACTGATGGCAATGGTCGATCCGAGAATTTCATTCTCCGAAAAGGCGAGGTGACGATATGGAAAACAAGGTTATAGATCTTCAAGAATTCAATATGTCGGACGAGGAATTGTTTTCGCACGTCGACAACAACGAACTCGAATCCGAAAAAATCACCGCGCCCAGATATTCCTATTGGAAGTCAGTGTTCAGAGTGTTTTTCAAAAGCAAACTCAACATCATTTTCATTGCGCTGTTGCTTTTCGTGATCGTGTTTGCGTATATCTATCCGATTGCTTCGGGCTACGATCCGGACGTCACGCCGTATATCAACGTTCTTGACAGTGCGGCAAAGCACCTTAAACCAAGTCAGGCAGTGGATAAATTCGGTTTCAGTATTCACTGGATTCTCGGCACGGGCGAGGCAGGACAATCAACATTCGATTACGTTTGGTACGGGGCAAGCATCTCAATAAGTCTTGCACTCGTGTGTGCGGCAATCAATATGTTTGTCGGCGTCGTGCTTGGCGCAATCTGGGGTTTCTCAAAGAGATTCGACAAGCTTATGACTGAAGTGTACAACATCATCGGCAACGTGCCGTATGTGCTTATCATTTCGGTGCTTATCATGATTTTGACGGCAAGTTTCTGGACGATGGTGTTCGCCTTGACGATAACAGGGTGGCTTGGCATTGCGTATTTCATACGTACGCAAGTCATCATCATCCGCGACAGAGAGTACAACCTTGCGTCAAAGTGCCTCGGTACTCCCATTTTCCGCATTGCAATGAAAAACATCCTTCCGTTTATGACATCCGTCATAATGACACTGCTTGCCACCGAACTTCCCAGCTATATTTCAATGGAAGTTTTCTTGTCATTCATCGGAATCGGTATGTCGGATATGTCGCTCGGTAAGATTATCGAAACTTCGCAAGCATATATGTCGAATCCGGATTGGGCACTTGAATTTTGGGCTCCCGTCGTTATTGCCGCAATCATAACCGTCGTCCTCTATGTCGTCGGACAGAAACTCGGTGACGCTTCCGATCCGAGAACGCATATGTGAGGTGACGTATGGAAGATAAAAAAGTTTTGTTGTCCGTCAAAGATCTCGAGGTCAAATTCCGCGTCAGAGGCAGAATCCTCACCGCAATCCGCGGAATTTCGCTCGACATCTATGAAAACGAATCAATCGCAATCGTCGGCGAATCAGGCTCGGGAAAATCCGTCTTCACAAAGACGTTTGCAGGTATGCTCGATTCAAACGGCTTCATCTCGCAAGGCGAACTCATCTTCAACGACGACGAGCTTGCAGACACCGTCGCAACACCGACAAAGTTTGACAAATTCCTCCTCGACGTCGTTTTGAAACAACTCAACAGAGGCTCAAAACTCGAACTCGGCGCGGACGTTTATCAAAAAATGCTCGCACTCAAAGCCGAAAAGAAGGAAAAATATACCCTCAGCGAGCAGGAACACGAGAAAATGCAGGACGAGATCGACGATCTCAAATTCAAACGTACGGAGGCGTATAACCTCAAACTCACGCTCAATACGCGCAAGGAAAGAGATAAGGTCAAGGAAACAAACGGAATCATCTCCGATTGCAACAAAAAGATCAAGGCTCTTGAAAAACAAATCGCTCAAACCGTGCGCGCACACAAGCAAGCGGCAAAAGCAGATCTCGATTTTGCAAAGTATTACGCCGAAAATATGGCGAAACTCAAAGAGGAGTATAAACTCGCTTTGCAGGGCGAAATCACGGAAGACACCGTGCATCGCAACGAGATCCTCGGCAAAGAAATTTACCTCTCCGTCGGAAGATACGCTCCGCTTGACAGATTCAAGCTCATCGCAAAGTTGCTCATCGCGCTTCGCAAGGCTATGCGACTTGGCGTCGACCTTTCGGACGACGAACAACTCAATCAGATTTTCGATCCGATTGCGTTCAGAGTCAAGTTTCTCGACGGCACGACCGAAACGCAACTCCACGGCGTTTGCGTGCTCAACCTCGCAAAAATCAAGTATACGAAAGACTGGCAGAAAATCCGCGGTACGCGCATCGCAACCGTCTTTCAAGACCCGATGACGTCACTCAACCCGATCATCACGATCGGCAAACAGATTTCGTCGATCATCATCAAACACCAGCACTGCTCCGAGGCAGAGGCGAGAAGAAAAGCTATCGAACTCATGAAAAAAGTCGGCATACCCAACGCCGAAAACCGCTACGATGACTATCCGTTTCAGTATTCGGGCGGCATGAGACAGCGTATCGTCATCGCAATCGCGCTCTCCTGCCAACCCAAAATCCTCATCTGCGACGAGCCTACGACTGCGCTCGACGTCACGATCCAAGCGCAGATCCTCAAACTTATCAAGGATTTGCAAAAAGAATTCAACTATACCATCGTGTTTATAACGCACGATCTCGGCGTCGTTGCAAACATAGCGGACAGAGTTGCCGTGTTGTATGCAGGTCAAATCGTCGAACTCGGCACGGTTGACGAAGTGTTTTATGATCCTCGCCATCCTTATACGTGGGCGCTGTTGTCGTCGCTTCCGCAACTTGCAGAGAAAAATACGGAACTTTATTCAATCTCGGGAACGCCGCCGTCGCTCTATAACAAGATCATCGGCGATCCGTTTGCCCCGAGAAATCCCTACTGTCTGAAGATCGATACGCTCAAGGAAGCGCCTATGTTCCAGGTGAGCGAGACGCACTTCGCAAAAACGTGGCTGCTCGATCCGAGAGCACCGAAAATCGAAAAACCCGAAATCATCAAGGATATTCACGGCAGATTGCTCAAAGCATTCAATATCGAGGAGGTGGAATGATGGACAAAGACAAAATTATCGACGATATCCAAACCTCCGCATTGGATAATTCCACGCTTGCCCAACAGGAACTCGCAGTGGAACAACAAGAAAATATCGAAAATGCCGCTATAGAACAGGAGCCCGTTTGTACTGTTGATTCGGC
>CAVABL010000107.1:1014-4471 GCA_963586735.1 Firmicutes bacterium TM09-10 | reverse complement strand
GTATTGACCTTGGCACGACAAACTCGTGTGTGGCAGTTATGGAAGGCGGTGAGGCAGTCGTTATCCCCAACGCCGAAGGTATGAGAACAACTCCGTCTGTTGTTGCGTTCACAAAAGACGGCGAAAGACTCGTCGGTGAAATCGCAAAACGTCAGGCGGTTGCAAATCCCGAACACACAGTGAGCTCCATCAAGAGAGAAATGGGTTCGAACTACAAAGTTAAAATTGAAAACAAAGAATATACGCCGCAGGAAATCTCCGCAATGATTTTGACAAAACTCAAAAACGATGCGGAAAAATATCTCGGTGAAAAGGTTACGGAAGCAGTCATCACCGTTCCTGCATACTTCACGGACTCTCAACGTCAGGCAACGAAGGACGCAGGCAAGATTGCAGGCCTCGAAGTGAAACGTATCATCAACGAGCCTACGGCGGCTGCGCTTGCATACGGCATCGACAAAGACGAGAACAAAAATCAGAAAGTCCTCATCTTCGACCTCGGCGGTGGCACGTTCGACGTTTCCATCCTCGAACTCGGCGACGGTGTGTTTGAAGTGCTTGCAACGGCGGGCAACAACCGTCTCGGCGGCGACGACTTCGACAAACGCATCATGGATTGGATCACCGGCGAATTCAAGAAGGAACACGGCGTCGATCTCACCAAGGACAAGATGGCAATGCAACGTATCAAAGAGGCTGCAGAAAAGGCAAAGATCGATTTGTCGGGTGTGACGAAAGCAAAGATCTCGCTCCCGTTCATCGCAATGGAAAACGGTGTGCCTATGCATCTTGACATGGAACTCACAAGAGCAAAATTCGATTCGCTCACCGAAGACCTCGTCAAAGCAACGCAAGGCCCTATGCAACAAGCCCTCAAGGACGCAGGACTCAGTTACAGCGATATCGCAAAAGTCATCATGGTCGGCGGCTCGACTCGTGTGCCGGCAGTCTATGAATCGGTCAAACGCATCACAGGCAAAGATCCTTACAAGGGAATCAACCCCGACGAATGTGTGGCACTCGGCGCTGCAATTCAAGGCGGCGTGCTCGCAGGCGAAGTGAAAGACATGCTTTTGCTCGACGTCACTCCGTTGTCGCTCGGCATCGAGACGCTCGGCGGCGTATGCACAAAACTCATTGACAGAAACACGACGATTCCTACAAGCAAATCGCAAGTGTTCAGCACGGCGGCAGACAATCAGACCGCAGTCGACATCCACGTTTTGCAAGGTGAAAGACAATTTGCTCGCGACAACAAGACGCTCGGCAGATTTGAACTCGTCGGCATCGCACCCGCACCGCGCGGAATTCCGCAAATCGAAGTCACGTTCGACATCGACGCAAACGGCATCGTATCCGTCAAGGCATGCGACAAGGCAACGGGCAAATCGCAATCCATCACAATCACCGCGTCATCCAACCTCACCGAAGCAGACATCGACGCGGCTGTCAAAGACGCAGAGAAGTATGCAGAGGAAGACAAGAAGCGCAGAGCGGTCGTCGATGCAAAGAACAATGCAGAACAACTCATCTTTGCGGTTGACAAGTTTGTGAGCGAAAACGGCGAAAAACTCGAAGAGACAGACAAGACGCAAGTCACCGAAGCAACGAAGACCGCAACGGAGGAACTTGCAAAGGCAGAGAGAGAAGAGGACGTCAAAGCAGTCGTTGAAAAACTCACCAAAGTGACGGATCCTATCTTCACGAAATTCTATCAACAAAATCCCGAAGCGGCTGCAGAGGCTGCAAAGGCGGCAGGCGTCAACCCCGAAGACTTCCAAGGCGGCACGAACGACGACGGAAGCGTTGACGGAACCGTTGACTAAAAAAGTCTTAAACGCAATAGGCGCAACGGGCAACCGTTGCGCCAAAGCGTATAAGCGAATCGTCGATTTGCGTTGCAAGTCGGCAAACGAAATACGAAAAAAGGCAACCAATCGGTTGAAGTATAAATTATGGCAGCAAAGAATTATTACGAAATACTGGGCGTTGACAAAAACGTGAGCGCAGAGGATTTGAAACTTGCCTATCGCAAACTTGCAAAGAAGTATCATCCCGACATGTACGTGTCCGCAAGCGAGCAGGAAAAGAAGGACGCAGAGGCAAAATTCAAGGATATAAACCATGCCTATGAAGTGCTTTCCGATCCGCAGAAACGCGCGGCATACGACACTTACGGCGACGAAAACGGTCCTCAAATGGGCGCAGGCGGTTTCAGCGGCGGAAGCGGATTTTCAAGCGGCGGATTCGGATTCGATATGGATGACATTTTCTCGTCTATATTCTCGGGATTCAGCGGCGGTTCGTCACGAGCGCAACAGGCGAATGCCGCACAAAGAGGACAAGATATTCTCGTCGGGTTGACCATATCTTTCGAGGAAGCCGCTTTCGGCACTCAAAAGACGGTCAGCGTCAAGAGAGTCGAAAATTGTCCCGATTGCAAAGGCACTGGCGCAAAGGACGGAACGGCGTTCAAGGTTTGCTCGCAGTGCAAGGGCAGCGGCAGAGTGACGATGACTCAACGCACACCGTTCGGTCAGGTCAGCACTCAGAGCGTTTGTCCCACTTGCCACGGCGCAGGCAGAGTCATCACCGACAAATGCACGAAATGCGGCGGCATAGGACACTTTGAAAAAGTTCAGGACGTAAAAGTCAACATTCCCGCCGGCATAGACTCGGGACAACGTATCAGATACGAAAACGAAGGTCACGCAGGCTCAAACGGCGGCGAAAAAGGAAGTTTGTACGTTGAAGTGCGCGTTGCGCCTCACAAACTCTTTGCAAGAAACGGATTCGACGTCATGCTCGAAGTGCCTATCACGATTGTCGACGCAACTCTCGGCACGACGATTGAAGTCCCGACGCTTTACGGCAAAAAGGAAATCAAAATTCCCGAAGGCACTCAAAGCGGAAGCATATTCACAATCAAAAATTACGGCATAAAGAAACTCAAAGGCGCAGGAAAAGGCGATATGTTCGTCAAAGTTATCGTCGAAGTGCCTAAGAACGTGAGCAGAGAACAGAAGGAATTTTTGAAACGCTTTGATCAGGCAACCGATCAGAAAAAACAGTATCCTCAAAAAAAGAGTTACGAAGAAAAAGCACAATAAACCACACAAAAGCCTCAATTCAAACGGCTCAAATGCGAGAGTTAAAAGATGAAATACAAAACGATAACGGTTTTTACAAACCACAACGATGCCGACCTCATCTCGTCAGCCATGTTTGACGCAGGTGCGGGCGGTGTTTCCATTTTGGACAAACAGGACTTTCTCGACCTTATTAAGAGCGACATCATATGGGATTACGTCGACGAGAGCGTTTTAAGTCAGAGCGAAGTCGTCAAAGTGTCGACGATGTGCGATGTCAACGACGACGAGTTTTTTGAAAATCTTGAAAAGAATCTTGAAGAATTGAAGGAAAACGGCGTGCAGTTCGGTGAAATTCTCACAGGCGA
>CAVABL010000107.1:0-979 GCA_963586735.1 Firmicutes bacterium TM09-10 | reverse complement strand
CGCCGCCGATTATGAAAACGAGTGGAAAAAGTATTACGTTCCCATAAAGACGAAAAACATTACCGTCGTTCCCACGTGGATTGATTACAAACCCGAAAAGGACGAAAAAATCATGCGTCTCGATCCGGGCATGGCGTTCGGAACTGGATCGCACGCAACAACCAGAATGTGCCTTGAACTTATGGACATCAAAGGCAAAGATGTCATCGACGTCGGATGCGGAAGCGGAATTTTGGGAATTGCAGCAAAAATTTGCGGAGCAAAAAGCGTGTATATGTGCGACATTGACGAACAAGCCGTCGAATTTGCAAAGCGCAACGCCGAGCAAAACGGAGTCGTCGCAACGATAGAGCGCGCGGATTTGCTAGAGGGCGACCAAAAAGCAGACTTCATCTTTGCCAACATCACCGCAGATATCCTCATGCGTTTTTCAAAGAGCATAGGCAATCATCTCAACGACAACGGAATGATTGTGTTGTCGGGGATAATTGACACGAGAGAGGACGAAGTGCTACAATGTTACCAAAGCGCAGGTTATGAGATTGTCGAGCGCATGTCAATCGACGATTGGCGTGCCGTCAAACTTAAAAGAAGAGCGTAACGCTTGCAACTCGTTGTCCTCAAAATTTTGATGACAACCAATGATGTTACAAGACAATGAGTGAACAGCAGTCGCCACATGGCAATCGCCGTTCATCGCTCGCTCGAACTCAAAGCCAGTGTAACGCTTGCAACTCTTAGCCTCATAATTTTTATGACAGACAATGACGTTGCAAGTCAATGAGTGAAGAGTAGTCACCACACGACAACCGCCGTTTGTTGCTCGATTGACCCTCAAAAAATATCATAAATCGTTAAAATTTTTGCGTTTTTTTCGCGTAAAAAGTGGCAAAAATTGCACTTTTTGAGTGTTGATTTATGATATTTAGTTGTGAAAAATGATATAAATTTATGGAAATAAGAAGGTTTTTTGTCAGTC
>CAVABL010000106.1:0-4474 GCA_963586735.1 Firmicutes bacterium TM09-10 | reverse complement strand
GTCATATTGAGATATTTGAGATAGTCGTCGAGTTTCAATCCTTGATACATAAGGCGATATTCAAACTCGTGCACCATATCTTCCGCTTCGTGATCGATCATTGCTTGCGGAATTTCAACCGTTGACGCGTCGACTATTTTTTCGACGATTTCGTCTTCGAGTTCGTGCTCTGCCTTTTCTTCGGCTTCTTTTGTGAGGTTTGCCTTTACGTCCGCTTTGTACTCTGCAAGAGTGTTGAATTCAGACACGTCTTTGACGAATTCGTCGTCGATTGCTGGAAGTTCTTTAACTTTGACTGCCTTCACCGTGCACTCGAACACGGCTTCCTTGCCTGCGAGTTGCTCAGCCTGATAGTTTTCCGGGAAGGTGACGTTGACGTTTCTCACTTCGCCCGCCTTGACGCCGACGAGTTGCTCTTCGAATCCCGGGATAAACGTGTTGCTGCCCAATTCGAGATCGTAGTCTTCCGCACTGCCGCCCTCGAACTTTTCGCCGTTCACGCTTCCGACAAAGTCGATAGTGACGGTGTTTCCGTTTACGGCCGCAGTGTCGACGTCGATGAGACGCGCTTGTTTTTCCTGCTCTTGAGCGATCTTTTCGTCAACTTCTTTTGCGGTGACTTTCACCGTTTTCTTTGCGATTGCGAGACCTTTATATTGACCAAGCGTAACTTCTGGTTTGACGACCATGACGATTGAATATTTCACACCGCCGTCTTCCGTCATATCGACGTCGCAAACGCTGTCGACAGCAACAAAATCGTAGTCTGCGCTCTTTTCAAGTTCGTCCAGAGACGAATCGATGAGCTCGTTCACGGCGTCGCTGAAGAATACGCCTTGACCGTACATACCCTCGATAACCTTTTGAGGCGCGTGACCTTTTCTGAAACCGGGAACCGCATATTTATGCTTGGTTTTCTCGTAGGCTTGTTTGATTGCTGCGTTGAAAGCGTCCTTGTCAACGACGTAGTTGAACTTAACTTGGCTCTTTTCCAACTTTTCTGCTGTGTAGTTCATTTGTCCTCCATGTCCGCGCGAGTGTCGCACGGATATATATTTTCTTAACAAGTGATAGAGATTATATCACGCCAACAATTAAAAATCAATGAAAATATAGCGCGAAGATAAAAATTTCTATAACAATTGCATTCGGCGACAAAAAATACTATACTGTCGATATGGGAAGCGACCTTTTTGCATTGAGCGCGCTGTCGCGCGAATTGAACGAAAGCCTTCGCGGCGCGAGAATAGACAAAATCCAACAACCCGAAGTTGACGAGTTGCGGTTTTTCGTGCGTTCAAAAGGCAAAAATCAATGCCTCGTGGTGTCGTGCAACGCCGGCGCACCGAGAATACATTTGACAAGCGGCAAAAAAACAAGTCCTCAAGTCGCTCCGAATCTTTGCATGCTTCTTCGCAAATACTTGCTCTCGGCACAGATAAGCGACGTTTCCATATACGGCAACGACAGAATCGTGCGAATACGTTTCGACGCCAAAACCGAGATGCGCGACGACGCGACGTTTTATCTTTTCGTCGAGATTATGAACAGATATTCAAACATCGTTTTCACCGACGAAAACCTTGTCATTCTCGATGCCGTAAAGCATCTTCCGCTTGACGTCGAGCGCAATCACGTCGTGCTCAGAGGTGTGCCTTATTCCCCTGTCGAGCAAAAGAAAACAAGTTATCTAACTGATTGCTTTTCGGTTTTTGACAATTTTAACGGCGGTGACTTGCACAAATTTATTCAGGACAATGTATCGGGATTTTCTGGCGCTACGATTGAGGAGCTTCTTGTGCTGTCCGACATTCCCTCAAACATTGAAAAACTCACCTATGCCGAACGCAAACGGCTTTTCAAAACGATAAAAAACTTTGCAAGCATTGCCACAGAAGATGCGAAAATTCCGCTTTGTCCGTGCATAATCAACTCAAAAGAAGTCTACCCCGTCGTCTATCGCTCGCTTGCAAACGATGATATGTCAAACGTAAGAATTTACGGCAGCATGAGCGAGGCGTACGACGCGCTTTACACTGATTGCGACAAAGATATACGCAACAAGGCAAGGCTTAAATCGCTTGCGACGATTGCAAAACACCTCCGCCAAAAAGCCGAAAAAAACATCGCGATAGACCTTCAAAAACTCGCCGAATGCGAGGATATGGACAAGTACAGATTGTGGGGCGAACTCATCGTCAACAACATATATCTCATCAAAAAAGGCGACGACAAACTCGTTTGCACCAACTATTACGACGATTCTCAAGCGGAAATCCCCCTCGATTTGCGCCTCACTCCCTCAAAAAATTCGACGGCGTACTATACAAAATACAACAAACTCAAACGCACGAAAGAATTTGTTAGCAAAAAACTTGAAAAGGACAAAAACTTGCTCGAATACGTCATGTCCATTGAGTACGAAATCGCAAACCTACCCTATGAGAGCGACACGTCGGCAATCGAGAGTGAACTCGACGCGCTCGGCGGAATCAAAAAGAAATCGTCCAAAGGCAAAGTGCGCAAAGAAAAAGCCGAACCGCCCTACGTTTATTTCGTTGACGGATTCTACGTCTATCGCGGCAAGAACAACGTTCAAAACGACGAACTCACCTTCAAAATCGCCTCGTCAAACGACATGTGGTTGCACCTTAAAAACGAACATGGCTCGCACACTATCATCGTCACGGAGGGGCGCGAAGTGCCGCAAAACTTATTGAAAATCGCAGGCGAAATCACCGCAAGCACAAAACAGGCGTCGTGCGAGGTTGACTACACCCTGCGCCGCAATGTCAAGCGCAAACCCGACGGACACCCGGGGCAAGTCGTCTACGTCAACTACAAAACGATGATTTCCGAGCCCAATTCTCACAAGGAACTCGAAATCAGAAAATGACCGAAAACGCAGATTAAACGCTCGTATTTTGAGTTTATCGCAAAAGCGACGTGACAAAGAACAATTGTGCGCATATTAAGTCGCAAATCAAAGGCATACGATTTTTGAAATATCGTTCAAACAAAGCACAAAAGTCCGCAAATTGCGGACTTTTGCAATGATTTTTGACGTTTTTGAGCAACGCTCAACGAAAAAGTTTCATTCGATTACGACGCCGTCTTTGAGGTTTTCGGCAATTTCCTTACCTATTGCGTCTGCTTGCTCGCTGCAAATTGCAATTTCCTCGTTTTTATCGTCGGAATCGGACGCTTTTTCGATGTTTTCCGTTTCAACGACGCTTTCGTCAACGAGTTCATCTTCGATGTCGCTTTCGCTCGTTTCGACGACGTTTTCAACCTCGATATCGCAAGGAAGCGTTGCGGCCTTCTTTGAAGCGAGACGTGGGAACAACGCAAAGAAATGACTTCCCTTGCAAATGAAAATCTCACGCATAACGATGAAGCAAACGAACGCAATCGTACCACCGAACGTAACGTCGCTCATATAATGAGCGCCGACGACTATACGGCTGATTGCAACCAGCGTCGTGATGACGACGGGAACAACCCAACAAGCGATTTTACCTGCTTTTTTGTGCTTGAAATCAACGACGTCGGGGAGTATAATGAGAGCGTACGACATACCCGCCGCGCAAGTGTGTCCCGACGGGAACGATTTGAAAGCGTCGCTCGCCCCGGGATAGTTTGCAACGAACGTTTCGATAATACCACTTTCTTTGGTCGGTTGGCCGTTTGCGATATACCACGGAGTATACCCCTTAACGTCACCGCTGTTGATAAACGCCTGCCCGACTTCCGAGTTGATTGCTCTGAATCTCATACGCCCGACCGGATTTTTGACGAGAATTATGATGATATTTGCCAAAAGACAAGCGGCAAGTGCCGCAATCACCCACCACAAAAGTTTTTTGAGAGTTTCCGCTTTAAGAGGACGGATTGCAAGAACAGTGAAAGCCTGAATCGTGAGCGCAACAAGCACTTGACACGCAACTACCGCTCCGTCGTGACGATATTCGTAAACGACCGCGCTTTCCGCCGCGCCTATATGCGCCGCAGAATGTTCCATAATGTATTTCATTATATCCTTGATATAATACCACCACGCAACCGTGCCGACGAGTCCGAATATGATTGCAAGCGCAATACCCCACTTTTTGTCTTTAAAATTCTTTGCAAAGAACCAACAAAGCAACGCCGTACAAACGCCCAGCAAAATGTAAATCGGGGACGTTCCGATTGCCTCGCCCACGACGCCGAAAAGGTCGTCCGAGAGATATTCACCCGGTTTCAAAGCGTTTTTGGTGAGAATTTGACTCACCTGATAGTCGAAAACCGACGCAATCGCAACGAGCGCGCCGAACAAAACGACGAACAAGCAAATCGCAATTATCGTTCTTGATTTCATAGAAAGAGTTTTCATAAATTAACCCCTAAATATTTTTTATAATTATAACACACGCAAAGTGTTTTTTCAACACTTATCCGAAAAAATGCACAAAAAACCTCAAAATCATAAAAC
>CAVABL010000105.1:0-4544 GCA_963586735.1 Firmicutes bacterium TM09-10 | reverse complement strand
AAAACCCAAAATCGAGGCAGTTTTGTTTGACGTACTCATGTGCCGTCACGTCGTAAAAATGCTTTGAAGTCGTGATTTGCGTTGCAAACTTCCCGTCAAAACGGAAACCGCCGTTTTTAAGCACCGCCACGAACCTATGCAGTTGACTCGGCGCAAGAAACGTATACACGGGATATGAAAACACCACCAAATCGGCAGCGTTCATTGCGTCGATTGCCTTTTGCGGATCTTTTTCGATCAAATTGATGACGCTTGCCACGCTCACAAATTCAAACTCACAATCGGCAAACCTCTTTTGAAGATACAACGAGGTCTGCAACGTTGTGGAATACTTCCCTCTCGGAGAGCAATTCAAAACGCAAATTTTCATAAACCACCGCAAAATTTTGATACTTACATTGTATCAAAAACCAACCGAATTGTAAACGTCAAAATCATCGCCGCCTATCGATTCACCGACGCTCCATTCACACATTTTGCGCCTATCGATTCATCGCCCGCTTTTACGTCTATAGATTCTTCGTCATCAGCCGCAAACCGCTTTCCTATCGATCGGATTTTTCAATCACTTTTTGAAAAACGAGAAAAACCCTTTCTTCTCGTACGGTTTGACGCTGACTTCGCCCACGCCGTAACCGTCCTTTTGAATTGCGTTTTTGATAGTTTCAACATCAACGGAATCGTCGCACACGACCACCGTTTTTCCCTCGACGTGCGACGACGTCACTTTTTTGACGTTAGCCGCCTTACGCACCGTGTCGTTCACGTGACTTTCGCACATACCGCACTGCATTCCTTCGACATTGAGAGTAATTTCTTTCATATCCGCCTCCGAAAGACAACTTTTTATTTCACCCAAAGTATATCATCCTTCCTCGAATTGTCAACGAAATATGAAACGAATTTCACATTAAAGGTTCATTCCGCCTTATTTTTATCCGCTCGGCCATATCGGCGCAAATCACCGAAAAATGCGACGGAATCCCGTCGCATTTTCAAATTCATTCGTTCCGACACGCAAGTCGCATCGTTTTCAATCACTCAAAAATCAAAATATCCTTCTTGGAGGCGTACGTTTTCCACTCTTTTTTGCCCTCGACATTCGGATTTTGGCAACGAGCGAAGTTTGCCATTCTGTCCACTATATCGTCGGACAAGTCGTAGTCCGCCTTGACAAACGGACGCGGCGATTTTGCGAGCGAGCCGAGCACGTACCAAAGGTCGCACGAGTGGAAGGAGGCGTCGTCGGGCGGCAACAGGTGCGTGAGCGAAAACACGTAGCACGGCACGTTTTTCTTCTTTTGTCCCCTTGCAAACGCCCTTGCCATATGGTTGAGCACGGGTGGCAGCAAGTCTTTTTTCACCGTTCCGAACACGATAGGCACGTCGGTATCATAGCGTTTATCTTTGACGAGTTGCCCGTCGATGACGGGTTTTGTGCAGAGAGCCTTTCCGAGCGGAAATTTTGTTTTCCAGGTCGTCCAAACGGTTTTTGCGTCCATAGTTTTGAACTCACCGAACGACTTTGCGCCGCTTGCCTTGACGACTTTTTTCCAGTATCTCGTATCGGGTTCGGATATGGGGAGCATCGCGCCTCTTTTACCCCCGCCCGAGAGCATAACCGCGCCCTTGATTTTGCCTTTGAGCATATCCGAGCAGATGAGTGTTTGGATGCTCATTGCGCCCGCGCTCTGTCCCATGAGCGTAATATTATCGGGATTCCCGCCGAAAGCGACAATATTATTTTTCACCCATTCGATAGCGGCGCACTGGTCGAAAAGACCGAGATTCCCCTTGACGTTCTCACCGTCGGCGAAGAATCCGAACACGTTGAGTCGGTAGTTTATCGCAACGAAAACGATGCCTCTTTTAGCGTAGGCAGAGCCGTCAAACTGCATTTCGTTTATGCTTCCGCCGGTGAAACTTCCACCGTGGATAAACACGATGACGGGGCAATTTTTGGCGTCTTTTGGTTGATGGATGTCCAAAATGAGGCAATCTTCGCTATATTTGAAGGTTTTCCCTTTTCTGAACTCCTGATAATAGAATCTATGTTCCTCGTTCCAGTACGCGCGCATCTGCACACAGCAAACGCCCTGCTCGACGGCTTGTTGTTCGCCGTCGTATTTCGTGACGACGACGGGTTTTTCAAATCGATTTGCGACGGCGTATTTCACGCCTCTGAAACATGCGCCGTAGTCGGTGAGTTGACCGACCACCGTGCCGCAAGGTGTAACGACTTTTTTAGTTTCCACGTGCAATCTCCTTCAACGTATTCATTGAAAATTCCATACTTTTAACGGGATTCGGTGACAAATCCAATTCGACGACGGCGTTATTCACACCGCACTCTTGTGCTTTTTTTAGGATAGCGGCAAAGTCGAGCGTTCCCTTTCCGACGGCCCTGAAAATCTTATTTTTGTAGTCTTTAAGGTGAATTGTGTCCACCCTGCCGTCGAGTTTATCGAGGTATTGACAAACGTCCTTGCCCGCAAACCTGATCCAGAAAGTATCGGGGATGAACTTGACGTTCTCATCGGTATTCTCAATCAAAAAATCGTAGATTGTTTTCCCGTCAATCTCGTCAAACTCAAACCAGTGATTGTGATATGAAATCGTCATATCCTCTTTTTTTAGTTTTTGCGCGGTATCGTTCAAAAAATCAACGAATTTTTGCAAATCCTCGATTTTTCCCGTGCGGAATTTTTTCGGCATCATACCGATTCCGAGGTTTTTACAGGCGTAAATTTTGTGTTCCGAAACGAGTCCGTCGAGGTCGTTTTCAAGGCGGCAGAAGTCGTCGTGGGTGATGCAAATCGGCAAATCGAATTTATCTTCGAGCGACCTCAAAAAAGTCGCGTCGACCGTCTTTCCGCCCGAGAGTTGCACCACCTGCGCGCCCATACGCTTGCACTCTGCAAACGCCTTTTCATATCCTTTTTCGTCTTTGAGATATCCTCTCAACGAAAAGAGTTGAACGCCGTATTTCATACGTTATTCCTCTTTTTTTGCGTCATCCGCATTTTGTGCGATTTCGACTTCTTCCCGCGCCTCTTGCTCGGATGGCGGCAATTGCTCGTTTTGAGCAAGCACGCTCATCTCGTCGTCGGCGTCTTGAGCCGCGATTTCTTCTTCGAGTTGCTCGACGGATTCGCCGACGTTTTCAATGCCCACGGTGTTGTCGATTGCAATGGAGTTGCTCTCATACGCGTTTTTGAGGTGTTCTTCTTTGAGCACCTGAAGTTCCGCGACCTTCTTTTTGGAGAGCGGATACCAAACGAGGAGCACCACTGCCATAATTCCGAACAGCACCGCCGGGATTATGGTTGCCATATCGTACATAATTGACAAATTTCTCGACGTTTGAATTGCACCCTTCGTGTAGTCGTAGTTCATGCCGAGGAGCGCGCCGTTGACGGCGATAGCGGCGATGACCTGACCGATTTTTCTGAAAAACATGAAGAAAGCGTACGCAGTGCCGTCGTCACGTCTGCCCGTCTTGATTTCGATTTCGTCGATAGCGTCGGTAGCCATAGACCACACTTGAAGGATGATGAACGTAAGGCCGATTCCGCTTGCAAAGCAAAGCACGAGGAACAAATACGCAAGCACATTCGGGTTGACCGAGCGGAGCGCAAACATACCGAGGTTTGCAACGGCGGCGATAATCATACCCACACCGCACAGTTCTTTCTTGCCGAATTTTCTGACGAGTTTGGGCGTGAAGACCATAAATATGACCATAGGCGCATACGTGCACGCCGTGGACACGAGATTCATCCAAGGTTTTCCGAAGTAGTCGTCAAACAGATATAGATAAAAACTTTGCGTAAACATCTGTCCGGCAAGCAAAAGCATACTTGCAACGCTGACCGCGAGGAACGCTCTGTTTTTGAACAACGCTTTGACAATCTCTTTGCCGTCGCCCTTCTTTCTCGGTTTGGGTTGAGCGATGACTCTTTCCTTGTTGAACACGAAAGCGAGGATGAGCATCACGAGCGCAACCGCCGAAATTATGGCAACGCCGATTATGATTGGCTTATATTGCATCTCCGAAATCTCTCTTCCCGTTTCGGGATTCTTGCCGATAGTCTTATAGCAGAAGGATGCGATGAGCACTGCAGGAACGCTTCCCACGCCTGCGCCGATTGAGCGGAACACCGAAAGTCTCGTGCGTTCTTTTTCATCCGTCGTGACGACAGAGGCAAGTCCGCCGTAAGGAATTTGGAGCATCGTATAACTCATTCCGAACATAACGTAAGTCACCGTTGCATAGATGCAAGTGCCCACGTAATTTTCAGAACCCGTAAGTCCCGGCCACTTTATGAACATAAGCACGGTTGACAGCACCAACGGACCGGCAGCCCACAAGAACCACGGACGATATCGGCCCCACTTGCTCAATTTGACAGTGTCGCAAATTCGTCCCATAATGGGGTCGTTGATTGCGTCCCAAATTCTCGCGCCTATAAACATAAGCATGATGAACAGCGGACTCAAACTGAAAATGTCGGTGTAAAACTTTTGCAAGAATGACGTGACAA
>CAVABL010000104.1:0-4600 GCA_963586735.1 Firmicutes bacterium TM09-10 | reverse complement strand
TTTATGCGATTCAAAACGACAATTACAGAATCGGCGAGATATTCAAAA
Source organism: Firmicutes bacterium TM09-10 (assembly GCA_963586735.1). Lineage (GTDB taxonomy): Bacteria > Bacillota > Clostridia > Christensenellales > CAG-917 > CAG-475. The sequence continues at coordinate 4,552 of CAVABL010000104.1, read as the reverse complement.
ACAAGCGATTGCGCTTCGTTTATCTTCTCGACGTCGTTGTCGTCGTGATTTTCGGCGGTTTATGGGTTGTGTTTTGGTTTTTGAACGCCAAGGCGTTTTGGGGATTTTTGATTGCGCTGTTTTTCTTTATAACAGAATTCGCCTTGTATTTTATGGAGGATTTGCCCGAACGCAAAAAGCCGCTTAAATACACGAAACGAGCAGTTAGATGCCTTGTTTTCAACACTTGTGTTGCGGCGAGCCTTGTGAGTTTCACGCTCGCGATTGCAACGGCGCGCCTTGAAGACGACTATTTCAGATATCTTATTTTCTTTTCGTTTGCAATCGTTTATCCGCTGATTTTTGTTTTGTCGACGTCGTTTTTGAACGTATTTGAGAAGTTGAACAATTTTCGCTATGAAAAAAGGGCGCAAAAGCGTCTTGACAGGGCAGATTTGACGAAAATAGCAATCACCGGAAGTTGCGGAAAAACGTCGGTCAAAAATTTTCTCGTCGCAATGTTGTCGCAAAAATTCAACGTATTGAGCACGCCGCAGAGTTTCAACACACCGATGGGAATTGCAAAAACGGTGAATATGCTTGACGATACGTACGAAATATTCGTTGCCGAGTTCGGCGCAAGGAGAGTCGGTGATATAAAAAAACTTATGAAAATCGTCAAGCCTCGATACACCATTCTGACGGCAATCAATAATCAACACCTTAAAACTTTCAAAAGCGAAGATAATATTCGTCTTGAAAAGTGCCGAATTCTCGACGTCGGCGACGGCGTGTGCGTGATCAATTGCGAACTTAAAGATGTGACCGAGGGCGTTTTGATGTCAATGAGGGTGATTCCCGAAACGATTTATGCAGGATTTGACGAAAAAGCGGATATTTATGCAAAAAATCTTTCTGTCGGCAGTCAAGGAAGCAGTTTTGATATAGTCGTTGGTGACGACGTATACCGCGCGCAAACGAGAATTTTGGGCATTCACAACGTTCAAAACATTTTGCTTGCGGTTGCAATGGCGGTGAAGTTAGGCGTTGAAATGCCCTATATTCTCAACGCAATCGAAAATCTCGAACCCGTCGCGCACAGATTGCAACTTGTGAAGGGCAACGGCGTAGACGTGATTGACGACAGTTTCAACTCAAACCCGGACGGCGCGAAATACGCGCTGATGACGCTTGCTATGTTTGAAACGAGAAAGGTCGTCGTGACGCCGGGACTTGTCGAACTCGGAAGCAGAGAAGATGAAGAAAACAGAATTCTCGGCAAAAGAATTGCTGACGTTGCCGATGTCGTGTTACTCATAGGCGGCGAGCGAGTCGAGCCTATTTTGCGCGCTCTCAAAGAAAACGATTTCGGTGGCGAAGTGAAAAGATATTCGTCTTTGCGTGCTTGCGAGGTGGATTTTGTCAACACTTTGAAAATAGGAGACACGCTTTTAATCCTCAACGATTTGCCCGACATATATGACGATTTAGTGTAAAAAATATGTGCAAAGTATTGTGAAAAACGCTAAAATCGAGAATTGTCTATTCTCAAAAACCACAAAATCTATAACAATCCGACAAAAAATCTACTATTTCTATTCGTAAACCCGATTTTGCATTTCGGCAAAAGTTTTGTTGCAAGTGAGTGTTTTTTTTTCTTGTTCGGTTTATTTTTTTTCACAACCTGTCGTGCGGTTTCATATTTTGGAACGATTGAAGGAGTTGAGCATGAAAAAGAAAGTTGCTTTGATGTTTGGCGGAAGGTCGCTTGAGAGCGACATATCGATTGTCACCGCAATGCAGACGCTTTGCGTCGTTGACAAGAGTTTTGACGTTGAATGCGTCTATTGTTTCGATGGAGATTTTTATGTCGGAAAACTCGATAGCGTGAAGAGATTTGCGCCATTCGTTGCCGCCGAACACAAAAAGGTCTTTTTAATAAAAGGCGAATTTTACACTCTTTCCAAAAACAAATTGAAACGCTATTTCAAACCCGATGTCGCACTTTTGTGTTTCCACGGCGGCGAGGGCGAAAACGGTACGTTGCAAGCGCTTTTGGAATTCAACGGAATCGCGTACACCTCATGCGACGTTTTGCGCTCGTCTTGTCTTATGGACAAAGCGATTTCAAAGAAGTTGTTTGAAAGTTTGCTTTTGAACGTTTTACCCTATGAAGTCGTGCAAAAAGACGAACTTACAAGCGAGAGGGAAAAGACGATTACACGTCTTGAACAACTTCTGGATTACCCGATGATAGTCAAGCCCGCGTCGCAGGGCAGCAGCATAGGCATCGACGTTGCAAAAAACGCAGAGGAATTGGATTTTGCGCTGCAAGTCGCATTGAAATTTGACGATAAAATCGTAGTTGAGCATAAACTTGAAGATTTTGTTGAAGTAAACTGCGCGGCATACTCAAAAAACGGCAAAGTCGTGGTCTCCCAAACCGAACAACTGTGTTCGACTGGCGATTTTTTGTCTTTTTCGGACAAGTATATCGGCTCGAAAATGAGCGCGGCAAAGCACATTATGCCCGCCGATATAGGTTCGCTCGAACTCATCGTCAAGGCAAACGTGCAACGACTTTACGAGGAACTCGGACTTTTCGGCGTCGTGAGGGTTGATTTCCTCGTAGACGTTGAACACAACAAGGTTTTCGTCAACGAGATCAACACTATCCCAGGTTCTATGGCTTTTTATCTATTCAAGGGCGTGGGAGTGAGTTTTGGAACGCTTGTTTCGGATATGATTTTCGAGGCAATATCGAGAAAGACGGCAAAATCCATGCCGATTTTCAAGACGGACGTTCTCAAAAGTTTCACCGGCGGCGCAAAACTCGTCAAATAGCGCGTTTTGTATAAGTTTTGAGGAAATATTCCACTTGCAGAGCGTGCGTATTTATGCTAAAATGTATGCATAAATATTCATTTAGAGGTGCTTGCATGGACAAGATAAAAATGAGTGTTCCGCTTGTGGAAATGGACGGCGACGAAATGACTCGCGTGATTTGGCAATGGGTGAAAGACATCCTCATATGCCCGTTCGTCGATTTGAAAACGGAGTATTTTGACCTCTCCATTCAAAATCGCGACGCAACCGACGACAAAATCACCTTAGATGCGGCAAACGCTTGCTTGAAATACGGCGTGGGCGTGAAGTGCGCAACCATAACTCCGAACGCTCAAAGAGTGGAAGAATTCGGATTGAAGCGCATGTACCCGAGCCCCAACGCCACGATAAGAGCGATGATGGACGGCACGGTGTTCCGCGCTCCCGTGCTCGTTGGCGGCGTGACTCCGCTCGTTCCCGGTTGGAAGAAACCCATCGTTATTGCGCGACACGCCTACGGTGACGTTTACAAGGCGGTTGAATTGCGGGCTCACGGCGGCAAGTCAACTCTCTCGTGCGACGGTGAGGAGAAGACCGTGTTCGATTTTGACGGTGAGGACGGCATTTTGCAAGCGCAGCACAACACCGACAAGAGCATAAGAAGTTTTGCAAAGAGTTGTTTTTCGTATGCGCTTTCTCAAAAACAGGATCTTTGGTTCAGCACGAAGGACACCATCTCGAAGGTGTACGACCACAGATTCAAGGATATATTTCAGGAAGTTTACGAGCAAGAGTACAAAGATTCTTTCGAAAAGGCGGGAATCGAGTATTTTTACACCCTCATCGACGACGCCGTTGCACGCGTTATGCGCTCGAAGGGCGGCTTCATATGGGCGCTCAAAAACTATGACGGCGACGTTATGAGCGATATGGTGGCAACCGCATTCGGCTCGCTTGCAATGATGACGTCAGTGCTCGTTTCCCCGAGCGGCGCATACGAATACGAGGCGGCGCACGGCACTGTTACGAGACATTTCAGAAAATACACGGCATGCGAGGAGACTTCGACAAACTCCGTCGCAACCATATTTGCATGGACGGGCGCGCTCAAAAAGAGAGGCGAACTCGATTGCAATGACCGACTCGTGAATTTTGCAAACAAACTTGAAAAGGCAACGATAGACACCATCGAAAGCGGCGAAATGACCAAAGATTTGCTCGGCATTTTCAAACTCGAGGGCGTCGAGGCAAAGGGACTCAACACTCGTCAATTCCTTGAAGCGATTGCATCGAGATTGTGAGATGTTGAAAATCAAAGTCTTTAGAACATCACAAAAGCACCCGAGCGGGTGCTTTTCGATTGCGTTGATTTGTATTTTAAGTTTTGCAACTTGTCGTATTTGACAAAACTGTCACTGCTCTGCGGACTGTTTTTCGGTTGTCGTGTCTTTTGCATAGATAACGTTTTCGCCGACGATTTCAATTTCGTTCACACCGCCTTCACGCGCGTCCTCGGGAAGATAAACAAGCACTTGTTTTTCAACGTCGAAATCTTTGAACATGAAGAAAAACAATTTCTTTATCGTCGTATCGTCACGGCTCGGTGCAGGGTTGTCGCTGAGTGTGACAACGCCGTCTTTTGTACGCGTTTTTACAACCTGATTTTCGTATTTTACATAGTAATCGTAGACGATGAGCCCTCTTTTGTCGGCGTCGTCGGTGTAGATGATGACAGCGGTTTTTTCGT
>CAVABL010000103.1:3606-4696 GCA_963586735.1 Firmicutes bacterium TM09-10 | reverse complement strand
CGTTTGAAATTACGGATATTTATGAAGATTATGTAAAAACAGGGTTGCTCTACATTGCTATGGAAGACTACGCAATGAATCAGACGACATATGTCATCACCGCATCGGGCGGCGTTGATACGCCTACATCCGTGAGTGTGAGCGACGCAGACAATAGACTTGAAAACACCGAGGAATTCGGCAAAAATACGGATGGTACGGAATATCCGATCTACGAACTCGAAATCAAGCAAAACGAAGTGTTTGCACCATCCGTGCTGACGCTTCCCGACGCGACTCTTTCGCAAACTTTGAGTTGGTACGTAAAAGAGGGCGCGAGCGTGGTTCTTGCAAACAACGAAGAATTTTTCGGTTTGTCGCAGGGCAGAGCGAAGGTGGAGCTCAAAAACGGCAACGATAGCGACAGCGTGATATACGCAAGAGTCGATATTGTCGTAAGCGAGGAAAAACTTGCAGAGCCGGTTGCGGATAAGATAGTGTTCTCGACGGTGCTCAACGGCAAAGGTTATGCGGTGAATGCCGACAGCGAAGATCTCGATATGAATCCGAATCAGACGGTTCAACTTAAAGCGAGCATGTCGCCGTGGTATATTCAGGACATTGAGTTTGCATGGTCGTCGTCGAATACGGAAATTGTAGAAGTTGATTCAACCGGTACGATTACCGCAAAGAAGAAAGGCACTGCGTATATCGAGGCAAGCGTGGAAAGTTTGCGCCTCAAAAAGAGATTGCGCGTAGTCGTGGGCGATTATTATAGGATTGTAAGTTATACACTCTATGATTATTACGGAGGGGAAGAGTGCATCATCCCCGAGGATAAAAACGTCATCTATATTGACGAGGAGTGCTTCTGGAACAATACGACGCTCAAGAGAGTCGTGTTGCCGTCAACAGTGACGGAGTTGCCCAAAAACGCATTCAAGGGTTGTGCGAATCTTGAAGAAATCGTCATTCCGAGTCAATGTATCGTCATCGGCGAGAGCGCATTTGATGGATGTTCAAGTTTGAAAACCGTCAAGTTTGGCATGTTTACGGACAGAGAACACAATGTGTCGGATACTTATCACGGTGCGATTACGCTGGGCAAACG
>CAVABL010000103.1:0-3596 GCA_963586735.1 Firmicutes bacterium TM09-10 | reverse complement strand
AACGTGCGTTTGCAAATTGCACCTCGCTCACGGACATTGAAAATCCGCAACGTATAACGACTTGCGGCAGTGAAGCGTTCAAAGGATGCTCTGCGCTTGAGAGCATAGATATTTCGGAGTTGAGAGTCACGGGAAGCAGCGTCTTTGAGAAATGTACGAAACTTTCTGAAGTGACGACATCAAAATATACGAATATCGGCGAACATATGTTTGCGGGTTGCACCTCACTCACGAGTTTCACGTTCAAGGGATCTTATCTCAACGTGGGCACGTTCAACGGATGCACGGGGTTAACGAGTTTTACGTTTGAACCCGAAGAGGAATTTGTCGGAATCGGTGCGTACGCTCTTGCCGGAACAAAAATTCAAAACATCAAGTTGCCGGACGGCGAGTATTCGATAAGCGAGAGCGCATTTGACGGCTCTGCACTCAGAAACGTTACGCTTTCAAGGAATACGCATATCGTCGGCGCAAAGTATTCGCCGTTTGCAAATTGTAAATATTTCGGACAATTCATCGTTGAAGAAGGCAACGCGTACTACAGCGTGGGCAACGACGAAACGAAAGATAAAGGCGTGCTTTATAATGCGGATAAGACGCAACTCATAAGCGTGCCGACGGCAAAGACGGTATTTGAACTTTCGGACAGCGTCGTGAGCGTCGCGGCAGGCGCGTTTGCGAGTTGCAAAGCACTTGACAAAATCGACCTCTCCAACGTGAGCGAAATCGGCGAATACGCATTTGCAAACAGCACGGTCAAAATGGTAGTGCTTCCAACGGGAATGACGAGTTTGCCAGACGGTATGTTTGCAAACTGTGCAAATCTCACGAGCGTCGAAGCACTTGACGGTGTGACGGAAGTCGGCGATTATGCGTTTAAAGGCACAACAGCATTGAAGAGCGTGTCATTGCCGAACGCAACGGAAATCGGAAACAATGCGTTCCAGAATAGCGGCGTAACGAGTGTTGACGCTCCTAACGTTCAAGTCATAGGAACTAGCGCGTTTGCATCCTCAAAACTCATAAAGGCAGAGTTTACAAAAACAACGCAAATCGGCGATAAGGCGTTTGCAAGTTGCTCCGCATTGACGGAAGTTTCTTTTGGCGGTGTGACGGAAATGGGCAGAGAAGTGTTCAATTCGACATCGTCTCTTGCAAAAGCCGTATTTGGCGAGGGAACGAAAGTCATCGGCGATTACGCCTTCTTTGCGTCAAGCAATCGCGAAAAACTCACGCAGGTCGTTCTCCCCGACGGCGTTGAGAAAATAGGCGAGTTTGCTTTCTATAAATGCAGCGCAATCACGAGCATCAATACGACGAGCGTGAAAGAGATAGGGAATTACGCTTTCTACGGCTGCTCTGCGCTTTCACAAGCTACATTGACGGGTGCAGAAACGATAGGGAAAGGCGCGTTTTCCGAAACGGCACTCACAAGTGCGAATCTTGCAAACGCAAAATACGTTGATTCATACGCGTTTATGAGCGCTCCGCTTGAAACCATTACGCTCGAAAAAGTCGAGTTTATCGGCGACTATGCGTTTGCCAATACGAAACTTGTCAGCGTTACATTGCCTGCCTCGTTCAACAAGGCGACGTACAAATATTCCTGGTCGATTTACGATGAGAAAGGAAGAGTCGAAAAGGTCAAGACGCGCAATATATCGAGCTTTGGCGCAGGTGCGTTTTCGTCAATCGAAACATTGATCGAAATCAATGCGTCGGTCGATGGCGAAATCAAATCAATCGACGGCGTGCTTTACGCAGTCACTCCGGACGGGCTTGAATTGTTGCAATATCCTGCCGCGAAGAGCGGAAAATCGTTTGTCACTCCGACAGGCACGATTGCAATCGGTGACAGCGCATTCGAGGGTGTCAACGGACTTGAATCGATTGAATTCGTTTATACCGTCGAAAGAATCGGAAGTTATGCATTCTACACGAGTTCGGTCACAAACTATACGTTCAACAGCGTGGAAGCACCGACTTTGATTGCAAAATACGTAGATACGACGGGAATGTCAAGTAGTGATATCGTATGCGTGTTGTTCAGAGATTCAAGAGAATCGACAACAAACACGACGTATCTCGGAAGCACAATCTATTACGCAAACTTCTTCGATTACGTCGCAAAGAGAGTGTATGCGGATTTGTTCAATCCTACGTATTATACTGCACCGGACTTCAAACTTACGATGACGATTCCTCAAAACGGAACGGGCTACGACACGAATATATGGACAAACTTCTTCTCAACCGTCAATAAGACGGAAGATATTCTTCCCGACGCGACGACGCATGAGGCAATCGACGCAATCGACGGTATCTCGTCGGTTATGAGCCTTGACGAAATTGCCGCGGCGGATTCAATCGAAGCTCTCGACAAAGTCGTGACGGTGGTCAGAGAAGCGAGATTGGCATACAACGCCATCACCGACAAGGCGCAACTTGCTCTCGTCACGAAACAGGAACAGACTCTGCTTGCTGCCGAAAAGGCATTGAGAGACGCAAAAGCAAGACTCGGTCAACCCGTTGCACTGTCTGAAGTTACTATCGCTTCGATTCCGACAAAGATAAGATACAAAGAAGGTGAAGCGTTTGACGCCTCGGGTATGGTGCTGAAAGCAATCTTTGCCGACGGAAGCGAGGTCAACGTCACAGATTTCACGGTTGATAAATCGACATTTGCGCTCGGCGATGACAAGGTGATCATATCTTACGTTTATGAAGGAACGACTTATAACGTCGAATTGCGCGTGAACGTTGAGGCAAAGGATGCCGTCGTGAATCCCGACAAAGACAAAACCAACGGCAAAGATGACAAGGACAATCTTGCTTTGATCGTTTCGTTGAGCGTTGTGATTCCAGTTGTCGTAATTGCGGTGGTGGCAGTTGCAACCATCCTCGTCGTAAAAAAGAAAAAACTCGTTGCAAAGAAGAACGAACAGGCTCAAGAGGACGACGAGACGCAAGAAAATCAAAGCAAACAATCGGTTGCAGACGATGTTCAAGTCGAAAACGAACAAGCAGCCGAAAATGAATCCGATGAAAACTCGGACGAAGAATAATCAATAGAAACTCGCGCGCATGCGCTTGCTTGCGCGCGGGATAAATATGGATATGGAAAACATATCCCGTGAGTGTGAAAATGAAAACAAAAAGGAATTTTGTATTGGCAGTCGTATTGATCGCGTGCGCGCTTGCAGTGACGCTTTGCGCATGCAACAACGATCAGGCAAAACCGAATTATGATTATCTGGTCACGTTTGACTACAATATCGGCACGCTGAACGCAAACTGCCAAACGCAATATCTCGGCGTTAAGGCGGGTTCTCTTGTTGGCATCAAACCCGGTTCAAGAGACGAGGACTTCAAACAATACGAGGTGTCGGGATATTATCTCGAGGGGTGGTATCTGCCAAAGAACGACACGGCGGGAAACGTTGTCGTCGATCGAACCACGCAGATGGTGGAACTCGATATCAAATGGAATTTTGAAACTATGACGGTCAATAGCGACGTTACGTTGTATGCGAGATTATTGCGAAAACCGACGTTGACTTACGTTGACAGACAGAGCGGTGAGACCGTCAAGCAGG
>CAVABL010000102.1:0-4768 GCA_963586735.1 Firmicutes bacterium TM09-10 | reverse complement strand
AAGTCGTTGGGGATGAAACTGAACCACGATTCAAAGAGCAATTTTTTGTCTTTGCGCGACATATCCGCTGTCGTGATGCCGTATTTTTCGAGACGAATCGTTTTGGGCTCCATTTTGCGAACGTAGGAATAGATTTGTCTGCCGGTGTAGCGGAATCCGCTGTACTTGTTGTGAATGTAATAGGACTGCATTTTGCGGAAGAGTCCGTCGTTGTCGGGATAGGCAAACACTGCGCCGTCGTCTACGTCGCGAATTATCATCACGGCGTCGTCGTTGAGGCAGTTGCGGATGGCTTGCAAGATGCGGAAGGGCTTTTTGAAATCCATGATTGCCATGCTCAAACACACAAAATCTATGCCGTCGGCGTCAACTTCGTCAAGATATTCTTCGAGTTTGTCTTCAAAGTCGTCCGCCTCGAACTGCGTTGCGAAAAATTGCACGTTGTCGTCTTTTTTCTCGGCATTTCCGCGCTCGGCAACTTCTTTTGAATAGGTGAGGGCGATGACTTTCGAGACCTCGGGATTTTCAAAACGCTGAAACGCGCTTTCGGGGTTGAGCACGTTCACGTCAAGGCATACGACGTCCTTTTTGCCTGCGAGCAATTCGCGGATTATGGGCGCCTCATACTTGTCAAGAAGAATATCCTCCGATTGCAAACGATGCTTTTCCTTCAAGTCCTCGTCGATGTAGTATCTCACGTCGTCGTGGCGTGACAAAAGGTCATCGTCGTTCTCGTCCTTTTTGATGCCCTGAAGCATGGATATGAGTTTGACCATGGACGCATCGAAATATTCTCTGCTTATCTGCACGCCGTTGAAGAAGGGGAGCATTTGCATCGTGGGCGGCAATTCTTTCGGAAAATCGAATCCGTCCACCATGATGGGAATTATGTTCTTTTTGTTTTTGATTGCGTGCTCGATTTCAAGCCTCAACCAATCGTTTTCGTTCACGCAACGATCGAGCGCGTGAGAGGGAAGAATAAGCACGAAGTTCGTCGCGTCCTCGATTGCGGAATAAAGTTTTTCGTTGAACGGGCCCGATCTCAACTCCTCGAGGTCGAGAAAAACGGAAATGTTTTCGCGATGAAGCCACTCGTAAATGAGCCTTGCAAACGCAAAGCCTCCGTCACGACGATAACTGATAAAAACATCCATAAACCCTCCTTATTTTTTGACCATGGCGTAGCACGGCACGTCAAATACGCCGGGGTATTCCTCGACGATTTCAAAACCGAGCCTTTGATAAAGTTTCCACGCGCCCGGATTTGCTATGACGCATTCAAGGTGGCATTCGCCCTTGTCGCTCACCGTCTGCGTGATGAGTTTTGACGCGATTCCTTTGCCTCTGAACAGCGGATCGACAGCGACGTTTGCCACGTAATAATAATCTTTTTCGTCAAACATTTTTGCGTAATAATCGCAAAAGATTTTGTGAGTGCGCTCGTCACACTTCACGCCAGCCTCTTCAAACGCTTTGCGGATTTCCTCTTCGTTTTCAACGACGGGAGTGCGTTTTGACACCATTGCGCCTGCGACAAAACCGTCCTTCGTGACAGCAACCGTGACGTTTTTTTGATTGTAGAGCGTGGGGAGCGACGTCATCTTTGCAATGACCTTTTCGCCGTCCTCGATTGAATCGAACCAATAGGGATAGATGTATCTGTCGCTGAGGTAAATGAGTTTTGCGACCTGCGTTTTGTCGTCGCAATCCTGCATGGGACGAACGGTGAGTTCGTCGATTGGCTTGACGCTCACCTCGTCGTCAACGAAACGCTTGAAAGTCGCGTATTCTTCCTTGGTTATTTCACGAGGATATGAGAGAATTTTGAGTTGCAATTCACCGTCGCCGAGGTGGTATTTCGCTTGCGTATGGCAGTGCGGATTCATCACGAAACCGCATTTTTGGTAGAAACGATATCTCTTTTCGCTCACGTCGTCAACGGGGGGATCGATCTCAAGAATTAGGTTTTTGTTCGTCTGATTTTTGAGAATTTCAAGGGTGCGCGTTGCAAAACCTCTGCCGCGGAATTCGGGCAAAATCGCAAAGTGTTCAACGTACAAAAAGTCCGCCTTTTCCCAGTATGCCAAAATGCCGAGAAGTCGGTCGTCGTCGGTTATGAGATCGAAACGATAGTCGGGGTTGTTCATCACGCGTGACTGCTCGCCCTCGCTGCGTTTTTCAAGATAGGGGAATGACTGCTCGTAAAGGGCAGTGGCGGCGGCAAGATGTTGTTTGTTTCGTTCGGATAATCGTTCGAGTTCCATTTTTGTCGTTTTGCGCTTGATTGCGGACGCAAAATACACTCCTTGACACAATAAATATAAAATAATCTTATCACGATATAAGCAAACTTGCAATAACAACTGCCATAATATCGCAAAATTCGCATACATTTTGTAACTTTATTTTGGGTCTGAAACACTTTTGACAAAAAACAGTGCATAATTTCTATGAAAAACGCAAGCGTTGTGGTAATATGTTTTTATCAAAGTTCAAGAGGGCGCATATGAACGTCGTGATTTGGATTTGCTTTGCTTTGATGATTGCAATTGCGTTGACGTCGGCTATCAATGTCGCAAGAAGAGGCAGAGCGGAAAGATTGGAATATTACAAAAACTACAAAAAAGGCAAGTTCTGGGCGATTTACTTCGTGGCGATTCCGCTGTTCTATCTTGCGCATTCGTTCAACGGCTCGTCCGTCGGAGAATCAATCGTAGAGGCCGTGAAATCGAGCGTCGACCTCGTTGTGTTGAAGTACGACTACTCGGCGGCAGAACCGCTTATGAACGCCAATCCGCTCTTTAAGGCGGCAATGATAACCTGCTTCGTGTTTGTCGCGCTCAACGCAAGTTTTTTGGCGGTGACGATTGCGTGCAGAAGAGTGTTGAACTTCGTTTGGAAAGAGAGTGCAAAGAAAGCCAAAAAGTGCTACGTCATAGTCGGATATAATCCGCAAAACAAATCTATCGCAAAGTCGGTGATGAAAAAAGGCGCGCATCAAAAGTGCCTTCTTGTGTCCGATTCGGTAACCGATGAGTTGAAAAGTTTTGCGTTCGTCGAAAAAATCGCGTATGCAAAAGTGGATTCGGCGGATGATTTTGCAAAAAAATTGCGCGAATTGTTCAAAGATTACTCAAACCGCAGCGTTGAGGTGATTGTCAACACGGGCGACGATAAAAACAATCTCGCCTTCGTCGAGCAAATCGTGGACGTGATTGACGATATGTCGCTTGAAGGATACGGCGCGGACAGCGACAGGGGGCTCAATGCATACGTGTTCGGCGAACCCGAAAATGCGTCGATTTTCAACAAATTCGTCAAAGCGTCGTCGGGACTCGTGCACTTCGTAAACAAGTATAAACTCGTTGCATACGATTTCGTCGACAAATATCCGCTCACAGAGTTTATGACGAATGAGCAAATCGATTTTGACAGCGCAACCATAAAACCCGACGTGTCAATCAATGTCGTTATGCTCGGGTTTGGAAAAACGAACAGACAAATTTTTCTTACGTCCGTTGAAAACAATCAGTTTTTGAGCATCGAGGACGGAAAGACCGTGCAAAAGGCGGTGAACTATTGGATATACGACAAAGAGGACGCGCGCAACGACAAAAATCTGAACCACGATTACTATCGTTTTGCGCAGGATCTTGACGGAAAAGATTATCTGCCAATCCCCGAAAAACCGGCAAACGAGGCGTTTTTTGAACTGGACGTGAACGACGACGAATTTTATAATTCGCTGCGCCGCAATCTGACCGCAAAGGCGGGCGAAAAGGACTTCAACTATCTCATCGTCGCGTTTGGAAGCGACCTCGAAAATCTCGATTTTGCAGAAAAAATCTGCGCAAAACTCAAAGAGTGGGATATCTTTGACTGCACGAAAGTTTTTGTCAAAATCCGAGACGATAAATTCAAGCAAAAGGTGCTTGACAGATTTGACGGAAGCACGGACTATATCGTGTTCGGAAACGAGGGCGAACTCGTTTACAACGTGGACGCAATCATCAACGAAAAGAGTGAGAGGATGGCTCTTGACAGACACGTGTGCTATGCGCTTGCTTATGCCGCAGAATGCGCCGAAAAAAATCGGGCGGAGTCGGATGTCAAAAACGATGCAAGCGATGAAAACGGTGCGATAGATGCTCAAAAAGAGACAAAAAAGGCGATTGCGGAGTGGTATACGCAAAGCAAGATTCAAAGGGACGCAAACATATATGCCGCGCTTGCAATAAGGATGAAATTGCAACTTATGGGGTTTGATTATTGCGATAAATCGTCGCCCGAACAGGACGTGGGCGCGGAGTTTTTGCAAAAGTATCAAAGGGACGATAAAATTCAAAAAAGCGGCAAAGTCGTTGCGGGAAGAGAGATTGTCGATTATTGCAACGACGCATTCGATTTCGGCACTCTAAGGGGACGAATGGCGGTGCAAGAGCATCAAAGATGGAACGCGTATATGATCACTTGCGGCGTGATTCCGATGCCAATATCAAAGATGAAACAGGGCAAATTCAAGGATTTTGAATTGCGTAAACACGGATGTTTGACCACTTTTGACGGGCTTGTGGAATATAGAAAAATCCGCGCGGAAGTCGAAAATAAGACGGAAGAACAAACGGACGTTATTCGATACGATTATCAACTTTTGGATGACGTCGAATGGATACTCGACAAGTCAAACGCAAAAATAATCAAAAAGAAAAACTGACAATATTCCGCTAAAAAAGATGTAAAATCCGCTCCGATTGGGGCGGTTTTTTTG
>CAVABL010000101.1:0-4837 GCA_963586735.1 Firmicutes bacterium TM09-10 | reverse complement strand
GCGCAAATATCGCTGTCCGAAAGGACAATCTCTATACGCGCTTTGCGTGCACTCACGCCATCAAATCCCCTGCCGTTCTCGAATAAAGTTGCACGTCGCGAATATTGCCGATGCCCGTCACGTACATGAGGATGCGTTCAAGTCCGAGCCCGAATCCGCTGTGAGGCACAGTGCCGTACTTTCTCAAATCCATATATCCTTTGTAGTCGTCGAGATTCATACCTCTTTCAACCATAGCCTGTTTGAGTTTGTCATAGTTTTCCTCTCTTTCACTGCATCCGATAATCTCTCCGACGCCCGGCACGAGCAAATCAGTTGCCGCAACGGTGAGCCCGTCGTCGTTTTGTTTCATATAGAAAGACTTGATTTTCTTGGGATAGTTGATGACAAACACGGGTTTGTTGAACACTTTTTCGGTGATATATCTCTCATGTTCGCTTTGAAGATCGAGCCCCCACTCCACGGGATATGCAAACTCAACCTTGCTCTCTTTGAGGATGTCTATTGCCTTTGAATAATCAAGCACAACGAAATCGCTGTCCACAACGTGTTGAAGTTTGTCTTTAAGACCGGGTTCAAACGCCTTTTCAAAGAACGCAATCTCGTCGGGACATTCGTCAAGCACCGCTTTGATTATATATTTTATCATCTTCGTGGCGATCTCGATTATATCGGGCAGTTTTGCAAACGCAACCTCGGGTTCGCATTGCCAAAACTCTGCCGCGTGACGAGGCGTGTTGCTGTTTTCCGCTCTGAACGTCGGACCGAACGTGTAAATCTTGCCCATTGCCATAGCCGCGACTTCTCCTTCGAGTTGTCCGCTGACGGTGAGACCTGCTTTTCTTCTAAAGAAATCGTTTGCAATGTATTCCGCCTCGTCTTTTGCGAGTTTTGCGTCCTGATAATTTTGAGTCGTAACTCTGAAAATCTCACCTGCACCCTCGCAGTCACTGCCCGTGATGATTGGCGTATGCACGTACGTGTAACCGTTTTCTTGGAAGAAACGATGGATTGCAAAACTGAGTTTTGAGCGCACACGGAGCATTGCGTTCATCGTGTTCGTGCGCGGACGAAGATGCGGAATGGTGCGCAAAAATTCCATCGTGTGATACTTCTTTTGAAGAGGATAATCGGCAGGGCAATCACCCAAAAGTTCGAGTTTGTCTGCATTGAGTTCAAATTCGCCCTCTTTCATGGCGGGCACGACTTCGCCCTCTGCAAGCACTGACGCGCCGTTTTTCATGACGGTGGCAAGAGTGTCCTGATCAAACTTGTTCTTGTCAATGACAATCTGCAAATGTTTGAGCGACGTGCCGTCATTGAGTGCCAAAAATGCCATTGTTTTGCTGTCGCGCGCCGTGCGCACCCAGCCTGCAACCAAAACCTTTTTGCCTTGGTATGCAGTGCCGTTCTTCAAAATTTCGGAAATATCGATGTTTTGCATAGGTTACCTCATTATGTTAAATAATTATATAAGCCAATATCTTATTTGTAAAGTATTTTTGTCACGATTCCCCTCATTCACCCCTTCTTTAAGCCTACATATTCCCACCCTTTGCTTTTACATATCGCAACGAACGGGAATTATCCAATCTTCCACACCCAAAACGCAGTTTGGATATCGCTGTCGTAGGCGGCAACAATATCGCTGAAACAAAGTTTCAGTATCGCTACGTCGCAGGCGCAATCTCGTTTGCTTGATATGTGCGTGCCGTGTATGCAAGAGGACAGTTTCAATTCATCCACAACCCAAACGCAGTTTGGATATCATCACTCAGTGATATCATCCGAGCATAGCGAGGATATCACCGTGCAACACACGATATCATTGTTTGCGACCTCGTCGCAATCCCATCGTTGACTCTTCGCACTTTTCGATATATAATCTCATGGAGGTAAAATCATGTACGATGTTCTTATCATAGGCGCAGGGCCTGCCGGGCTTTGCGCCGGTATATACGCAACGAGAGGCGGACTCAAAACCGCAATCATCGAGGAGCAAAGCGTCGGCGGACAAGCACAGACCGCCGCGGACATTCAAAACTATCCGGGCATTTTGTCCACGAGCGGATTTGATTTGTGCTACACGATGATGAGTCAATGCATATCTTTCGGGGCTGAATTCGTTTTTGACAAAATCACCGCAATCTCGCTTGACACGGGCACAAAAAGCGTTACGTTGGCGAGCGGCAGAGAAATTCAAAGCAAAAAAATTATAATCGCAAGCGGAGCACGCGCACGAAAACTTGAAATTGACAATGAAAAAAAATTCGTCGGCAAAGGAATAAGTTATTGCGCAACCTGTGACGGAGCGTTTTTCAAGGGCAAGACCGTTGCGGTGATAGGCGGTGGCAACACGGCGGCAGAGGACGCGCTCTATCTTGAAAAGCTTGCGGCAAAGGTGTGTCTTGTGCACAGGCGCAATGCGCTCAGGGCAGACAAAATCCTTTGCGACAGGCTTCAAAAGAGCAGTGTATCAATCGTGTGGAACAGCGTTGTAAAAAGCCTTGACGGCGACAACAAAATCACACAAATGACACTTGAAAATGTCGAAACAAACGCTTTAACATCGCTTTCGGTTGACGGCGTGTTTGTTGCAATCGGGCAAATTCCCAATGTGCAACTCTTTGAAAACGTTGAAAAAACAACGAGCGGTTATATAAAAACAGACGAGTGTATGCACACGAATATCGATGGCGTTTATGCCGTCGGAGACGTGAGAGAAAAGTCGCTAAGGCAAGTCGTGACCGCTTGTGCGGACGGCGCAATCGCTGCCGACGACATAATAAAATCCTTGGCATAATTTGATTCGCTCTTGATTTTTCACAACAAAAAAACGATTTCAAACATGTTTTTGCGTTTGATTTCATTGATTTTTACGCTAAAAAATATGCCATTTTATGTGCATTTTACTGCAAAAAAACCTCTTTTTTTGCATTATTTTTTTGTCCGTTTTTGCAGGTTTTCCATATACTGAATACTATGCAACACTTCGGAACTGACGGAATCAGACAAACGGCGGACTACCTTCTTGCCAATCAAATACCATATTTTTTGGGCAGAGCGCTGTCGCAAAACAATGCGAAAATTATCGTTGCGCGCGACGTGCGCACGCACTCTGCAAACATTGAAAAGCAGTTGTGCAAAGGACTTTTGGATGGCAACGCACAGATATGGCTTGCGGGCATTTTGCCAACGCCGGCACTTGCCTACACCGCTCAAACGCAAAAAGCGGATTATGCGGTTATGATAACCGCATCACACAACGCACCCGAGTTCAACGGGCTGAAAGTGTTTGGAAAAAACGGCAAAAAACTGACGAATGACGAAGAAATTTTGCTTGACAAAAAATTGTCATCTCTCAAAGAAAACCCTTCTCAACCAAGGATTTTTGCCGACGTATGCGCCGATTGTCTCACCGAGGACGAGCAACTTTCCGACTTGAAAATTACACTTTCGGAGAAAAATCATCGCATCAGAATCGTGGACGGAGCGGAATTTTTGTATGCAAAACACGTCAAATCAATGTTTCCTCGCTTTGACGGAGTCAAAGTGCGCCTCGATTGCGCCTATGGTTGTTTTGCAACCCTCGCCCCATCGGTGTTTTTGTCGCTCGGAGCGGTCGTGTGCGCCGAACACAACGTACGCGACGGTGAAAAAGTCAACGTGGATTGTGGCTCGACTCACATTGAAAAATTCGCCGCGCGAGTGAAGAAAGACGAAATCGGCTTTGCTTTTGACGGCGACGGCGACAGGGTTATTGCGGTTGTCAACGGCAAAATTTACGACGGCGACGCTATGCTTTTGGCGCTGTCAACGCTATACCGTCTGCAGGGAAAACTCAAAAAGCGTTTCATCGTCGGCACGATTTTGTCAAACACCAAACTTCAACGAGAGCTTGCCTATCAGAATATCGCTCTCGTGCGTGCCGACGTGGGTGACAAAAACGTTCTCGACGCACTGACCGCGCACGGATGTTTGCTCGGCGGTGAAAAAAGCGGACATATTTTGATGCTCGACCGCTCGTCAACAGGTGACGGACTTGTCAGTGCTCTGTCATTACTCGAGGTGAAACGCACCGTCGGAAGTTTGCCAAAATTCACGCCGTATCCGATGCTCGAACTCAACGTTGAAACGGCAAATCCGCAAGAAACCCTTGCAAGCGAAAGTTTCCAAAACAAAATTGCAAAAACGAATGCGTCATATGCCAAATCGGGCAGATTGATTGTCCGCCCGAGCGGAACCGAACCCTACATACGCGTAACTTTTGAGTGTTTCACATCCGAATACGAAAAGATTTTTGAAGACATAAAAATGATAATGACGTAGAAAATTAGGATCGGAATTTAAAATTTTATCAGATGATTATTGCCACATGCAACCAATTTGCCGTTTCGCCTTTTATCTCCTGTGTTGCCCAAAAATATGGGACGAACAACCCAAACCAGTTGTCCGCCCCATATGTGCTAATTTTTTTTGTTTATTTTTTTCTTCACGCTCTGCATAATATTCGGGAACGGGCGGAATGGAATTAAATGCGTCTACGAGTTTTTGAAGTTCGTGATTGATTTTAAGCGGATTTATCTTCCAAAGCGCACCAGTAAAGGAACTCTTTGAGCGTTTCTTCACCAGTAATGCACATACATAAGTTGGCAAAACCAAGGCGCTGACAAAATCAGTCGCTCACTAACGCCATAAAAGCGCAAACGACCTTGGGTGAAAACCCAAAGCCGCTTGCTATGATAAGGGGGAAAATTATGAGCTGTTTGATTTGTAATCCGTTTGTCTCTTGATTACAGTGACATATTAGCACCGAAAAAATCGTTCGTCAAGGGGT
>CAVABL010000100.1:0-4852 GCA_963586735.1 Firmicutes bacterium TM09-10 | reverse complement strand
CTTGTATTCTAACTGGTGGAGATAAGGGGATTCGAACCCCTGACCTTCGCATTGCGAACGCATCGCTCTACCAACTGAGCCATATCCCCATCCGATTGCGCGGTTTTGCCATTGCTTTGTTATTATAGCACAAAATTTGGTTTTGACAATTATTTTTGTGCAATTTTTGAAGATATATTGTTTTGGCGGTGTAGGGTGGCGCGCCGTGGGATTTGCTCATGCTCAAAAATGCCTTGATATGTGGCGTGATTGTGTGTATACTTGATATGCAAGCGTTTGTGCTTGCCACTAAAATGCCGAATTTGCGCCGTGCGTGTTGCGGTTTGGCGAAGGACTTTTTATGAACAAATCATCCGACAATACAAAAGCGGCACAAAAAATTTTCAAGACGCTTTGCGCCGCCGTTGATTCATTGCAACTCAAATGTGAGCGCAACGATGAGCGTTTGTGCGTTGACGTTGACTTTGACGACGGAGGAATTCGTTTCAAAGTGCGTCTTCTTGTCGACGCAGACGGGAAAACTGTTAAGGCGAGTGCAAGGATGCCGTTCGTCGCGCCTCAAGGCAGACGTGATAACATTGCGCTTGCATTGTGCACCGCAAACGTGCATCTATACGACGGTTGCTTTGAATTCAACTATTTCACGGGCGAAATGGCTTTCAGAGTCGCGCTGGAATTTGTCAACAGCGACATTGGGAAAGATGCGTTCGTCTATCTCCTTAAAGTTGCCGTCGAGACAATCGATTGCTACGACGAAAAGTTGTTGTTTTTGACACGGAACGATATGTCGGCAAAGCAAATCGTCGAGTTTATGAGCTGAGGTCGCGCTATGGACAAGAAAAAACAAAAAAGAGCAAAAGCGGTCTACGATATGATTTGCGACGCGCTTTATGAAAAAAATATCAAAGCACTTGTCTCGGAGTCGGACAAAATCGTTTTTGTAAGCGTCGAGGCGGATATCCCGGTCAAAATCATGACGACTATCGATGAGGAGAGACAAATCATTCGTATGATTGCTACGTTGCCGTTTAGATTTCCCGAGGATAAGCGCGTCGACGGCGCTATTGCCGCATGTACGACGAACTTCTTTATGAAAGAGGGCGGTTTTGACTTCGATTGCGAGGAAGGCGGCATTTTGTTCAGATTGTGTTCGACTTTTGCGGATAGCGATATTTCTCCCGAAGTGTACTTGCTTATGCTCGCATACGCGTTCCAAACGGTTGACTTCTATGACAACAAATTTTACGGCTTGGCGTCGGGACAGATAACCTTGCAGGATTTTCTCGACATTTTCAAAAATGCTTATTGAGAGGATTTTCGTATGCACGAAATTGACGGACACGAAATAACCTATAAGGTGGTCGGTTGGACGTGGTGGGGCGACACCGACTATATAGACGCGCCCCTCATCGACGACGTCATCACTGCCGTTGCGGACTGCATCCGCGAAAACGGCTATTGTTTCGGCGGCGACGCTCATCAACGCTACGATGGGTGTGTGCCGGTTTTGAACACCGGACAAGCGGTGCGTTGCAGCATGCGAGAGTGGGGCGGAATTATGGCGTATGCAGAGTTCGGATATCGTTTTTCGTTGGATTATATGGGGTGGTATACAAACAGTTGCATATACGAAGACCAACTCAAATATCCCGAGGAAAACGTGGACGAACATTTGTTTACGCATCCGCATTATTTCAAAAACGGCATAAAGACCAAGAGATTTGAAACGCTAAAAAACGAGGGCGAAGTTCTTGACGTGCTGATAACATTCGACGAGCCTTGCAACATCGAGGCAAGCGACATTGCGATACTGTGGGATTTTGATGCGAAATACGACGAGAGGTTGGTTGCAAGAGTGAAAGAAGTCACGAGATTCAAAACCACGAAGGAGTTCGCCGCGAGCGACATTTTCAAACAGACAGATCTCGTAAATCGCACGGGTTACGAACTTTTGACGGCAATCAACAGCACGAGGATCGACGCTCCTGTTGCGGACGACGAGGAAATCACCGTGTATCGTTACGAATTGATTGAAGTCGAATAAAACTAAATTTTTGCCTAAACGAAAAAGCAATCGCTTGCATGCGCAGTCGATTGCTTTTTGCATAATAAGGGGACAGGACTAGTATTTCTGCAGTCGATTTGCAACGCTCGTGCATGAAAAAAGACGTCTATCGGGGCGCGTAGAGATTGTTTTTGACGTTGCCGTGTATGCGTTGCCTCGTGTGAAACAGCATTGCGTTTGTCAATGCAAGGGAGAAATTATTCTATATTGCTACACACGCGTTTCGTGCGTGAAGAAAAGAGACGTTTGTCTGTGAAAGAAGGGAGCACGGCTTTTTTGCAATCGTTTTCAAAGTGTTCTGCATATGCGACGAAACGGAGTTTATCTGCACAAAACTTGCACATAAAATGTTTGTTGCGGTAATTGCGCACAATATCACAAGTCGAGGAAGTCAACGCCCGCAAGCAACACGTTTTCGATTTTTCTGTTTTTGAGAGAGTAATAAATCACCTTGCCGTCACGGCGTTGGGTGACTATGTCGGCTGCGCGCAACAGTCTTAACTGGTGCGAACAAGTCGTTTGATTTATGCCGAGAATCCTCGACAAATCGCTCACGCACATCTCGCTTATGCAAAGCGCGCAGATGATTTTGTTCCTTGTTGCGTCCGAGCACGCAGAAAAAAATTCCGCAAGCAAATGCAACGTTGCGTTGCGAGGGATATAGTCTATGACGGTTTGCTCGTCGATGTAATTG
This sequence comes from Firmicutes bacterium TM09-10, assembly GCA_963586735.1. GTDB lineage: Bacteria > Bacillota > Clostridia > Christensenellales > CAG-917 > CAG-475. Next base: position 2,093 of record CAVABL010000100.1, on the reverse strand, counting down.
ATTTTGTTTTCCATGAGAAGATTGTAGCGCATATATGAGAGGAAAAAATTTGTAACTTTGGCGTATTTTGCGACATATTGTGGTAAAAAGTCAAAGAGGTGCGCTATGTTTGAGGACAATTGGTATTTGTTTTTGCTCGTCGTGATGGTTGCGTTCGTGTCGGACGGCGACGTTTCAAAACGCGAAAGCGCCGTTATGCTCGGGATTCTTGCCGCGTTGGCGTTCACGAATTCGGCAGATACGACGTCAAATTCAACGATGTCGACTCAAAGCACGACGAATTGCTTTTGCAACAAAACGCTCTAATCGTTTTGCGACGGTTTGCGAAAATTCGAGTTTCCTCAAAAAGTTGTTGTACATTTGTACAATCGGTGCTAAAATACTATTACTATAAGAAAAAAATGCGGAATCATCCGCGTTCGGAGGGAAACGATGAACATTTTTACAAAAATCGGTTGCCGTATCTATCAGCAATCAATGCGTTTGGCGATGTATTTGTTGCCTTGGAATCAATGCAAGAAAACTTTGTCAGGTCCGGGAAGCATTTCTCAACTCCCCAAGTTTTTGAAAGACAACGGCTTCAAGAGCATACTTATCGTCACTGACGGTTTTTTGTTTTCAAGCGGCAAGGCAGATCCCATTATGGCTGCTTGTCAGGCGGAGGGCATGAAGAGTTGCTGCTATCACGACGTCGTCCCCAACCCCACCATCCAAAACATCGAAGACGGTCTGAAAATGTATCATGAAAACGACTGCGACGCAATCGTCGCGCTCGGCGGCGGCAGCGCAATGGACTGCGCAAAAGGCATCGGCGCAAGAGTCGCTTGCCCCAAGAAGAGCGTTCCTCAAATGAAGGGCGTGCTCAAGATCATGATCACGGGTCACAAACTTCCTCCGCTCGTTGCAATTCCGACGACGTCGGGTACGGGCAGCGAAGCGACGCTTGCGGCGGTTATTTCAAATCCCGAAACACACGAGAAATACCCGATCAACGATCCGTTCCTCATCCCGAGATACGTCGTTATGGATCCCGAACTCACAAAATCTCTTCCGCCTCACCTCACGTCAACGACGGGTATGGACGCTCTCACTCACGCGGTTGAAGCGTACATCGGCGGCGAGAACACGAAACAAACCAAAAAAGAGGCAATCGAGGCTGTTCAACTCATTCACAAATATCTCAAACAAGCTTACGATCACGGCGACGACCTCGAAGCGCGCGTTCAAATGCAAAAGGCGGCGTATCTCGCAGGCAAGGCATTCACTCGCGCATACGTCGGTTACGTTCATGCGGTTGCTCACACGCTCGGCGGCGAGTACGGCGTGCCTCACGGTCTTGCAAACGCAGTGATTCTTCCTTACGTTTTGAAAGCGTACGGCAAATCCGCTCACAAGAAGTTGGCGCAACTTGCTGATTGCATCAACCTCGGCGGCAACACAAACGAAGAGAAAGCAAACTTGTTCATCAAGTGGATTGAGGACATGAATGCTTCAATGAATATCCCAACCAAGATTTTGTCACGCGACGGCGGAAAGCTCATCGAAGAAGAGCGTCTGCCTCGTATGGTCGCGCACGCATATGCCGAAGCAAATCCGCTCTATCCCTGTCCGCAAGTTTGGGGCAAGAAGGAAATCGAGGCTATTTACCGCGAAATTATGTAAAATCGAGGCCGCTTTGAACGAGCGGCTTTGAGGGTTCAAAACTTAGAACCCCCGTCTGACAGAATCCGACATGTCGGAATTTTGGCAAGCGGGGTTTTTGCTTATTTTCAAAATCTCGGGTTGTTCGACACGGCTATGCCGTTGAAAAACGAAACTTATGTTGTTTGGAAAATACGTAAACAAATATTACCTCAAGTACAGTTGGCTGTTTTTGATAGGTTTGGTGGGACTCGTTGCGGTTGACGTGTTCCAACTTTTCATACCCGAATATCTCGGCAAACTCGTGGATATGTTTGACGGCAACGCAATCGACAAGGGCGCGCTCCAAGAGATTATCCTCGGAATCATGGTGGTTGCGCTCGTTATGTTCGTGGGACGCATCATGTGGCGACTTTCCATTTTCAACGCCTCTCAACGCATAGAGGCGGGAC
>CAVABL010000099.1:0-4884 GCA_963586735.1 Firmicutes bacterium TM09-10 | reverse complement strand
CGGCAAGGCTATCGGCGACTGGTTTAAGGGCGTCGGTGGAAAAATTCAAAGATACTTCAAAGGCATCGGCGACAACTGGAAAACTCAAATCGATCAGTACAAGAATCGCGTGAACACACTTCCCGAGCAAGGCCCTCTTGACGAAAACGGAAGAGAAATTCTTTTGTCCGTCAAGAACGTGGATATTACGTTCGGCAAGGGCGACAAGGCGGTCAAAGCGGTCAAAAACGCGTCTTTTGACATCTACAAGGGCGAAACGTTCTCCCTTGTCGGTGAATCCGGCTCCGGAAAAACCACAATCGGTCGCGCGGTTATCAGAGTCAATCCGTGCGCAAAGGGCGAGATTCAGTATAAAGGCGTGCGTATATCGGGCAAAATTTCACATAAACTCGACAGACAAGTCATCAGAAACATCCAAATGGTGTTCCAAGATCCTGCCGCATCTCTCAACGAACGCGCAACGGTCGATTATATCGTGTCCGAAGGCCTTTACAACTTCCATCTTTTCAAAGACGAGGCGGATAGAGTCGCAAAAGTCGAGCAAATGATAAGAGAAGTCGGTTTGCTCCCCGAGCACCTTACGCGTTATCCGCACGAGTTCTCCGGCGGTCAGCGTCAGCGTATCGGCCTTGCAAGAGCCATGATCATGGAACCGTCGCTCGTTGTTGCAGACGAACCTATTTCCGCGTTGGACGTGTCAATCCGCGCGCAAGTTCTCAATCTGCTCAACAAGTTCCAAAGAGAGAGAGGTACGACGTATCTGTTTATTGCGCACGACTTGTCAATCGTCCGTTTTATTTCAGATAGAATCGGCGTCATCTACAAGGGCGAAATCGTGGAAATTGCGGATGCGGAAGAACTCTTTGCGTTTCCGCTCCACCCATATACGAGATCTCTTATATCGGCAATTCCTATTCCCGATCCAAAGCTTGAAAAGAAGAAAAAACTTTTCGTGTACGATCCATTGCAGCACGATTACAGCGAGGACAAGCCCGAGATGGTGTGCATAGGTCACAATCACTACATTTTCGGCAACAAAAAGGAAATTGAAGAATATAAGCGTGTGAGAGAGGAGAACGTTCCGCTCAAGTCTTCGTCGTTCATGACGGAACAGGAAGCGCTCGAGTATGCCGGAAAAGACGCGGCGGAAGAACCCGTCGTTTCAACCGAGCCAATCCTTGAAACGCCGGTGCACGATACGGGAAGCACGTGGTTTAAGGTGTTGTCGTTTTTCTTCCCGATTCCAGGCATCATCATTGCGTATATATTCAAGAAGTTCAATTATATAAAGAACTTCAAAGCGTTCAGGAAGGGCGCAATTGCAGGATTTATATTGCTTGGCGTAATATTGTTGCTGTTCTTGTTCTTCTTGCTCTTGACGCTCAGATAATGGATATAAGGTTTAGCGCACTGCTAAACCTTTTTGCAAAAAGGTGATTATGAAAAGATACGCCAAAGATAAAAATCTTCTTACGCCACCACCCGTTGAACAGATCGAGGTGTCAAACAAAAACGTCAAGTTGAGGGTAGCGCTTTTCGTGCTTTTTTTGGTGCTGGCAATTGTTTGTTTTTCCGTCGTTATGGTGGTTTTGTTGCGCGTTGAGGCGGGGTGGTTTGCAATAACTACAGACTCGTCTTCGGAGCAAAACTGCGGCGGAGAGTTTGTCTTTACGTATTATTTTGACAAAAATCAAGACAAGAAGTATCGCCAAAGTGTTGCCCAAAAGTATACCGAAGCAAGCGAATACGCATACAAGGTTTTATATACTGACGAGCAAATCGAGGGAATAAACAATCTTTATTATCTAAATACACATCCAAACGAAGAAATGCAAGTCCCCGCGCTTTTATATAATTCGCTTAAAGCGTTTGACGATGCAAATAATCGGTTTTTGTATTATGCGCCCATTTATGCGTATTACGATGAAATGTTTGCGTGCGCCGATGACGACGATGCCGAACGTCTTGATCCGATGAAAAACGCAGATGTGCGGGCGTATTTTGACAAAATGATTGCCTTTGCGTCGGATGACAAAAACGTACGCCTTGAATTTTCGGACGGAAACGTCGTCAAACTCGTTGTGTCCGACGAATATAAAGACGCATTCGGCGAACACGATGCGACTTATATCGATTTCTTTTGGACGAAAAATGCGTTTGCTATAGACTATATAGCAAAAACAATGATCGATTCGGGTTACGAGAGGGGCGTTATATCCAGTTACGACGGCTTTACGCGCAATTTGAGTGAGGCTCACGACGATTTGCAAGCAAACATATTCGACAATACCTCAAGCGGTGCAATCGTTGCAGGCAGAATTACGTATAAACAGGCAATGGCGGTTGTAATGCTCAAAGATTTTGTCGTATCAAAAGGCGAGGACGGTTACTACACGTATGCGGACGGCACTGTGCGCACTCATTTCGTAAATACTGCAAACGGCGAAAATATAAGCGCAACAAATGCGTACACGGCGTATTCGTCAACGAAAACCTGCTCGCAAATCGTCATAGATATTTTACCGCTGTATTTGGCCGATTCGCTTGATTATGAAAAGGTCGCAGCTGCAAAAACGAACGGCATATATTCAATATATTGCAAGGACGGGAAAATTGTTTTGAATGACGAAAATATGGTTATAACGCCGGTCGAAACAGACGGGAAAACATATCAGATTGAGCGCATTGCCTAAGAATTGAATTATAATATTAAACGCCGATTGTTGCGTGGTGGGCAAATTAAATTGTCAATCGACTGCAAATCGGCGTTTATTTTTATGTTTATGTGCCACAACTTAAAGTGTCGTCGTTTTTTCAATGGACAAGCACGGGTAAAAGTGTTACCATATACATTGTTTTGAGGCGGACGCCTCAAAGGAGGGAATATGGCAAAAGCAACTATCATTGCGGTGGCGGGAAAGGGGGGCGTCGGAAAGACGTCGCTTGCGGCGACAATCGTTCGCACGCTCGTTGAGAATTTCCCGGACAAACGAATACTGGCGATCGACGCGGATCCTGCCGTGGGGCTTTCAACGGCATTGGGCGTGGACGTGAAATCGACGATTGACGATATAAGAAAAGCAATCATCGACAACGTTGAGGACGGCAATGCGCGCGGCGCAATCGAACTGCTCAACGAGGCAAGATTCCGCATTTTCGACGCAATGGTTGAAAAGGACGGTTATGCATTTATTGCGGTAGGACGCCCCGAAAGCGCTGGTTGCTATTGCAAAATCAACGCGTATCTCAAGGACGTCATCGGCATTTTGTCGGAGGAATTCGACTACGTCGTCATTGACGGCGAAGCCGGCATCGAGCAGATAAACCGCAGAGTTATGGAAAAAGTTACGCATCTCATTCTCGTCACGGATCAGTCCAAAAAGGGCAGAGATGTTTGCAAAACGATCAAGAAAGTTGCGGACGATCTCGTGATGTACGATAAGATAGGAATCGTCGTAAACAGGGTTCCGGACGAAGAAGCGGTGCGCAATCTGGACTATGACGGAGTGCAACTTCTTGCCACGATAGGCGATGACAAAAACCTTGCGACGTTTGATTTGAAAGGCGAAAACGTGTTTGAACTTCCGAGCGATTCAAAAGTCGTGGTTGGCGTCAAACAAGCACTTAAAGCACTTGAAATAGTTTGATAAAGTGTCGATTTGTGCAATAATATGCAAAAACGCAACTTTGCGAAGAGGGTGAAAATGATAAATATTTTTGACGGTGAAATCGACAATCTAAAGGGGTATGTTGACAAGTTTGCAACAAAAATTTACGCTTTTGACGAGCGCAAAGTTTTGCCCGTCAGCGAGAATAGCGAACTCATACTCATGAAAGATGCCGCCTACGAATTGGGAGGCAGCGATAAGCCGTGCGCGGCTGCAACCGTGCTCACTGACGATTTGCCCGTTCAAAATCAAACGATTCTCGTTGGCAAGGAACTTGCCGACATCGACAAAGATTGCAACTATGCAAAATTTGTCATAATATCCGTCAAAAACACGCCCGACGACGAGCAGGGGATTTTTGACCTCACCAAGTCGTTGGAGTACGCAAAGTACAAAGAGAATGTCAAAGGTTTTATGATGCGTGCCTCAACGATCCGTCAGCGCGAGCAGGTGCGCGTTGCAAAGTCTGCTCTCAAAAACGGCTTGTCTTTTGAGGCGCTCGGCGCAACCACCATAAATTCTTATCTTGCGCGCGACGTTGTCAATGCCGTCACCGTCGTTTTCGTTGCCGATACGTCGTCCGATTTTGCGCCTCTTCAGTCTTTTGCCTCGAACACCTCGCAAATACTTTCCGCTTTCAACCACATCCTCGACAACGTACTCGTTGATTGCGCGCATTGCAATCTCAAGGAAATATGTGATGAGGTCGATGGTATGCGCACCCTACACCTAAGTCTCGCCAAATAGCGAATAACTGCGTCAAAGCCCGTTTGCTAGTGCGTCACGTACGCGAGTACGTTAGGCGCACTTTCAAATGGGTTTTTTCTTGTTCTTCATCTATTTGGCGAGACTTAGGCCACGTTTTTGTAAAGCGAATAACTGCGTCAAAGCCCGTTTGCTAGTGCGTTATATGGGTATGCGTGAGATAACTCTAAATGCAATTTCCCCTTTCCTCATGTGTTTGGACTTCGGCGTTTGCGAGGCAATCCGCCTCGTTCGCTTTGGCTACAAAACATTCACCGGATGTTTTGCTTAACGCGTCGCGCCCATATCGTCGTTCCCCCTCTGCGCTGTGCTTGAGGGAACCCACGACGACCGCGGGAGCGGGGATTGCGACGAGGTCGCAATCAATGATATCGCCGTTGGCGATGATATCCTCGCGAGGCTCGGATGAAATCGTGCAAGCACGATGATATCCACGCTTTGCGTGGGTTGA
>CAVABL010000098.1:0-4931 GCA_963586735.1 Firmicutes bacterium TM09-10 | reverse complement strand
GGTTTCAACACTGTCAAAATGTAAAAATTCATGTGAAATTGTGTCGAGAGTTGACAAATAAAAACTTTCAATATTATTTTTTCACTTATTTTGAGTTGTATAACGCCGCCGAAAACGGCGGCGTTTTAACTCATTATCGCTTCAGGAACGGCAGAAAAATTTTTAATAACAATTTTTGATTGTAATATTCAAAAATGCGTCCATGTCGAAAAGCGTCCATGGTGCAACTTCGGGCGGATAAACTCTAAACACCATCTCTTTTGCGCTCACAGGATGCGCAAAGCGCAACTCCGTTGCCCAAAGGCAGAGCGGAAATTTGTTTTGCGCGCCATTACCGTATTTTTTGTCACCCACGATCGGATTGCCCATATTTGCAAGTTGCACTCTGATCTGATGGCCGCGCCCCGTCACAAGATTGACCATAAGCAAACTGACGTCCGTCTTCTTTGAAAGGACTTTGTAATCGAGTTCTGCGTACTTTGCGCCTTCAGAAAGTGCGGGAACGACCTTGACGGTGTTCGTATCGGGGAATTTCTTGAGATAGCAAGTAAGCTTGTCAGCACTGTATCTCGGCGCTCCCTCAACGATTGCAAGGTATCTTTTTTCGACACTACCTTCTCGTATAGCCTCGCAAAGCCTCGAAGCCGCCTTTGATGTCTTTGCAAAAACCATAACGCCGCCCGTCGGTCTGTCGAGTCTGTGGACAAGTCCGAGATATGCGTCGCCGGGTTTGTTGTATTTTTCAACGAGGTATTGTTTGAGCATGGTGAGCATATCGGCATCACCGCTCTCGTCCGCCTGAACGGGAACGTCATAAGGTTTGACGACGACAAGAATATGATTGTCCTCGTATACGATTTTCAGATCTTTGTAAGTCATAAATTATTTCCTGTTTTGATTTTTCGATTGTGTCTGTGCATTCGTCGTTATCGACGCCGTCGATTACCTTTTCTTGAAAAGTCAATTCTCAAAAGTGGCAAAAGCGGTGCATCCCTGAGGAAGAATGAGTCCTTCCTCTGTTGCAAGACCGATTTCGTCGGCATCGATTTTTGCGTTTGACGGCAGAGTCAGTTTGAGTATGTTTGCCATAACCGTAGGCTGAAGCCCGGTTGTGTATGAATTGAGACACACGAACAGCGGATTGTCCGAAAGTAGCTTGGCAACAAGTTCGCAAAGTTCGCTTATTCCCTCTTCGATTTTCCACTTTTCACCGTTCGGACCTCTCCCGAAACTCGGAGGATCGAGAATGATGGCATCGTAATGCTTGCCGCGTCTTATCTCTCTTTGGCAAAATTTGAAGCAATCATCGATGATGTATCTCATGCCCGAATTGTCGAGGCCGCTCAATCTCACGTTTTCGCCGGCGCGCTCCACCATTGCCTTTGCGCTGTCTACATGGCAAACCTTTGCACCTGCTTTGAGACACGCAACCGAAGCCGCTCCCGTGTAGCCGAATAGATTGAGTACTGAAATTTCCCTGCCCGAATTTAAGATAAGAGTCATCATCCTGTCCCAATTCACAGCTTGTTCGGGAAAAAGTCCTGTGTGCTTGAAACCCATAAGTTTAAGCGAAAAAGTCAGATCGCGCCAGGATATTGTGAACTCTGACGGCACGTTGCGTCTAAATTTCCACATGCCGCCACCCGTGCGCGAACGCTCGTAAACGGCGTCAACATCCTTGAAATTTGCAAGAGGCGATTTTGCATGCCATATAACTTGCGGATCGGGACGAAGCAGGGTAATATTCCCCCACTTCTCCAATTTTTCGCCGTCACCGGTCGCGATGACATTGTATTCTTTCCAATCGGGAGCAATTCTCATTTGATTTTTTTCACCGAAATCGTAACTTTGTCGCCATTGATGTCGCAGTCTTTTGCATAGCCGTCGATCGTTGTCGAGATCGAGTCACAAAGCACGTCGCCGAGGAAGTCCGCTTTTTCAAATACTTTGAGCGCAACTCCCTCTGCCTTGTAGCCGACTGCAATGTGGTCAACGACTTCAAAGCCAGCTTCTTTTCTCATCGATTGAATCTTTGACACGATTTCACGCTCTGCACCCTCGAAGATGAGGTCTTCGGTGAGTTGCGTGTCCAAAACCACGGTTGTTTCACCGTCGCTCTCGCTCGAATAGCCCTCTTTGTTCTTCATGCTGATGAGCAAATCGTCCTTTGACAGTTCGACTTCTTTGCCGTCAACGTCCGCCTTGAACAAACCGTGCGACTTGATCGTCGAAACGATTTCGTTTGCCCTCGTCTGCAAAACCTCTCTGATTTTGCCGAGCATCGCGCCGTATTTCGGACCGAGGGTGCGAAGTTGTGGTTTAAGGTCGTAACTGACGAACACGTTGTCGTCGCTGGACACTTCAACCGATTTGACGTTAAGTTCGTTTTCGACAAGCTCTTTGAGTTCGTTTGAAAGCTCGTATCTGCCGTTGTAGAAGAGTTTTGCAAGAGGTTGTCTGTTTTTAAGGTTGGACGCGTTTCTTGCGGCTCTTCCGAGCACAACGAGTTTCAGGACATCGCCCATGCCGTCCTCGAGTTGTTTGTCGATATATTTTTCATCTGCAACGGGGAACGAGCAAAGATGGACACTTTCGGGAGCATCTTTGCCAAACGTGCAAACAAGGTTGCGATACATGCTCTCTGCCATAAAAGGAGTGAACGGCGCAAGGATTTTTGAAAGCGTCGAAAGAACCGTGTAAAGCGTCGTATACGCCGCTTCCTTGCTCTTTGACATCTCGCTGCCCCAGAAACGCTCGCGTGAACGGCGCACATACCAGTTGGAGAGATTGTCAACGAATTCGCCTATAGCGCGTGAGGTTTCGGTGATTTTGTATTGATCGAGCCCATCGTCAACAGTCTTGATTAGCGAATTGAGACAAGACAAAATCCATCTGTCCATAATTGTGAGTTTTTGATCATCGAGTTTATGTTCCGTGGGGTTAAATTTGTCGATCTCGGCATAGAGGACGAAGAACGCATATGTGTTCCACAATGTTCCCATAAACTTGCGTTGCGTTTCACTCACGGCATCCGCGTGGAATCTTGACGGAAGCCAAGGCGCACTCGTGGTATAAAAATACCATCTCGTCGCGTCTGCGCCTTGTTTGTCAAGCACAGTCCACGGATCGACGACGTTGCCCTTGTGTTTTGACATTTTGATGCCGTCTTTGTCGTTGACATGTCCCAAAACGATGCAATTTTTGAAAGGCGAACATCCGAACAAAACGGTGTTAACCGCAAGAAGAGTATAGAACCAACCTCTCGTCTGATCCACTGCCTCGGATATGAAATCGGCGGGAAAAACCTTTTCGAATATGTCCTTGTTTTCAAAGGGATAATGCCATTGCGCAAACGGCATAGAGCCCGAATCGAACCAGCAGTCGAGCACTTCTGGTGTGCGGATCATCTCGCCACCACACTCGCATTCCCACTTGACATCGTCAATATACGGACGATGCAATTCAACATCGTGGTCAAGATGCGCTTTTTCACGCAGTTCCTCTCTTGAGCCGATGACATGCACTTTCCCGCACTTGTTGCAAACCCAGATAGGAAGCGGAGTGCCCCAATATCTTTCACGCGAGATACCCCAGTCAATGACGTTTTCAAGGAAGTTGCCCATTCTGCCCTTTTTGATGCTTTCGGGCATCCAGTTAACAGAGTCGTTTGACGCAAGAAGTTGCTCCTTGACGGCAGTCATTTTCACAAACCAACTCGAACGAGCATAGTAAAGGAGCGGAGTGTCGCATCTCCAGCAGAACGGATAGCTGTGCGTAAACTTCAAAGTTTTAAAAAGTTTGTTCTCTTTTTTGAGTTTTTCGATAATATACTTGTCAGCGTCCTTGCAGAACAACTCTTTGAAGTCGTAGACTGCATCCTTGAATCTGCCTCTGTCGTCAACCATCTGAACGAAAGGAAGATTGTATTTTTTTCCGACTTTGCTGTCGTCCTCGCCAAATGCAGGCGCTATATGAACGATACCCGTTCCGTCGGTCAGTGTGACGTAGAAATCGTTTGTCACGAAATACGCTTTTTCTTTCGCGTCTGTGTCGTAGTCAAACAGTGGCTCGTATTCAACGTACTCATACTCACTGCCCTTTTTGACATCGATTTTTACATAATCGCAATAGTCATTAAAAACAGATTGAACGAGCGCATCGGCAAGAATATAAAACTCGTCGCCGACTTTAATTTTTGCATAATCCTCTTTTGCATTCATACAGAGCGCAACATTTGACGGGAGTGTCCAAGGAGTCGTCGTCCAGGCAAGAAAATAAGTGTTTTCTTCATTTTTGACTTTGAATTTGACAAAAACGGATGTTTCCTCAACGTCCTTGTAGCCTTGTGCAACTTCGTGAGAGGAAAGCGCTGTTCCGCAACGAGGACAATAAGGCACGATTTTGTAGCCCTTGTAAATAAGTCCTTTGTCAGCCATTTGCTTGAGTGCCCACCAAACAGACTCGATGTAATTGTTGTCGTAGGTAACGTACGGATTTTTCATGTCCGCCCAATAACCTATGCGGTCGGACATCTTTTGCCACTCGTCAGTATATTTCCACACAGACTCTTTGCACTTGGTGATAAACGGTTCGATGCCGTACTTTTCAATCTCTTGTTTGCCGTCGATGCCGAGTTGTTTTTCAACTTCGAGTTCAACAGGCAAACCATGAGTGTCCCAACCTGCTTTGCGCAAAACATGATATCCCTTCATTGTCTTATAGCGAGGGATAATGTCTTTCATGACACGGGTGAGAATGTGTCCGATGTGCGGTTTTCCGTTTGCAGTCGGAGGACCGTCATAAAAACTAAATTCGGGATTACCTTCGTTTTTCTTTACGCTCTTTTCAAAAATAATCTGCTCTTTCCAAAAAGCGAGAACTTCTTTTTCGCGGTCAACGAAATTCAAATTTGTTTCAACTGGTTTGTACAT
>CAVABL010000097.1:2880-5046 GCA_963586735.1 Firmicutes bacterium TM09-10 | reverse complement strand
CACCCTTCCACCCATTGTAGAGGAAGAGCAAGCGCAATCTCGTGCTTCATCATTGATTTCACACTCTTATTCTTTCTCAAATGTCAGCGTTCCGTCTTTGAAATCAATTTTCACTTTGTCCCCTGCCGTAATCTCGGAGCGAATGATTTTTTCACTCAACTTGTCCTCAACCAAACGTCCGAGCGTTCTGCGCAGCGGTCTTGCGCCGTACTCTGCGTCATAGCCCTCACCGACGATATAGTCCTTTGCGCTTTGGGTTATGTGTGCCGAAATATCTCTTTCTTCAAGACGTTTTTCAAGAGAGGCAAACATAAGGTCCGCAATCTTGACCAAACTTTCTTTGTCGAGTTTCTTGAACACGACGATTCCGTCTATGCGGTTGATGATTTCGGGTTTCATTGCGCCCTTGAGTGCCTGAACGTGACTTTGGCGCACTCTCTCATTTTCGCTTTCAATCGCTTGTTCGCTTGCAAAACCGAGAGTTCTTTGCGGTACCGCCGCTTCTTTTGCGCCTATGTTTGACGTGAGGATAATCACCGTATTTTTGAAGCTGACAGTGCGTCCGTGACTGTCCGTGAGTATGCCGTCTTCAAGGATTTGCAGCAGTATGTTGAATATGTCGGGATGTCCTTTTTCGATTTCATCGAAAAGCACGACTGAATAGGGTTTTCTTCTCACTTTTTCGGTGAGTTGACCGCCCTCTTCGAAGCCGACTAGACCGGGTGCGGAGCCGATAAGTCTCGACACGCTGTCCTTTTCCATATATTCGCTCATATCAACGCGCACAAGCAAATCCTCGTCACCGAACAGAGCGCACGCAAGAGCCTTTGCAAGTTCGGTTTTACCGACGCCCGTCGGACCGAGGAATACGAACGAGCCAATGGGGCGTTTCGGATCTTTAAGTCCTGCCCTCGCTCTCTTGACCGCCTTTGCCACCAACGAGCAAGCCTCGTCCTGTCCGATGACTCTCGATTGCAAAACTTTTTCGAGATTGACGAGTTTTTCACTCTCGCCCTCGGTGATTCTTCTCACCGGGATTCCCGTCCAGTTCCCGACGACTTCGGCAATTTCGTCCTCGCCGATAGACAAATCCGTGTTGGATTTCTTTTCTCTCCATTCGATTTCCGCTTTTTCTTTTTGCTCGATAAAGTCGTCTCGCAGCGCCTTATACTTTCCGCAAAGTTCAAAATTTTCTCTGCGTTTTGCCTCGCTCAAATCGAGTTCTGCCTGTTTGATTTTGCTTTCGAGTTCTCTTATCTCGTTGGGAGTGGTAAACGCAAAAATTTTCTTTCTCGAAGCCGCCTCGTCAATCAAATCGATTGCCTTGTCGGGCAAGAATCTGTCCGCAACGTATCTGTCCGACAGTATTGCCGCCGACGATATGGCCTCGTCGGTTATCGTCACGCCGTGATGCACCTCATATTTTGCCTTCAAACCCTGCAAAATTTCAATCGTGTCCGACACGCTCGGTTCTTCAACGATCACCGGTTGAAAACGTCTCTCCAACGCGCTGTCCTGCTCGAACTGTTTGCGATATTCCTCGAGCGTGGTTGCGCCGATCGTCTGCAACTCGCCCCTTGCAAGCATAGGTTTCAAAATATTTGCGATGTCAAGACCGCCCTCGCTCGCCCCCGCTTTCAAAATCGTGTGAATTTCGTCAATGAACAAAAGCACATTGCCCCTTTGTCTGATTTCGTTAAGCATCGCTTTAAGCCTTTCCTCAAAGTCGCCCCTGTATCTCGTTCCCGCAACGAGCGACGTCAAATCGAGAGAGAACACGATTTTTCCTCTCAAAGCGTCGGGCACGTCGCCTGCGACGATACGTTGTGCAAGTCCGTCGATGACCGCACTCTTTCCGACGCCCGGTTCGCCAACGAGCACGGGATTGTTTTTCGTCCTGCGGCAAAGCACCTGAATCACCCTTTCGGTTTCCTTGCCCCTGCCGATGACGGGATCGAGTTTTCCCTCTCTTGCTTTCCTCGTCAAATCCGTTCCGAATTTCGACAAATCGACGTCGCTTGCACAATTGGATTTTCCTTGCAAATTTTCATAGTAGTTTTCGCAATTTTTGACATAATTTTGTGCGGTGTTTTGTGGGTTTTTTGCATCGTTTTGAGCACGATTTTGACCGTTTTCGGCATAGTATTGAGAGCCGAAAAACGCGCC
>CAVABL010000097.1:0-2845 GCA_963586735.1 Firmicutes bacterium TM09-10 | reverse complement strand
CGTCTTTTGAGTCGCAATTCACCCCGTTAGAACCGTGTTTTTGTACATTTTCGCTTTCGCCGAAAAACTCCGACGCATACCCGTTCAGCACGTCGTTGACGCTTTGAGCACTTGAATTCGCAAGGCAAAAATTCGCTTTCCCTCCGCTGCCTGACACGATTGCACTGTATGTCAAACGTTGCAAATATTCGGGGTCCACCCCTTTAGAACGCAGAATTTCGCACGCCACCGACTTCGTTTCATCCAAAATCGTATACAAAATATGCTCTGTCCCCACAACCTGTGAACCGAGTCTCGTCGCAACTTCTTTTGCGCTTTGAATCGCTCTTGCCGCTCTCGTCGACATTTCGACGTTCGGACGAACGGGCATTGGTGAAAACGCTTTTATCACGTCGTCCTCATACACCCCGATTCCGTTCAAAAGTCGTTGTGCCGCGCCGTCCACGTCCAAAAGACCGAACATTAGATGTTCGGTGCACACGAGTCCGCCCGTGCGCGTTGCAAGTTCTCCAGCTCTTTGAAGCACCAATCGCGCGTTTGAAGAGTAGGTTATCATTTTCCCTCCAACAGAAGTTCTCTGACGATTTTGGCACGCATTTTATCGAGCGTCTCCTCATCGCTTCCGTTTGTAATTATCTTTAAGGACGATGTCGAACACGCCCATATCATTTCATCCATAACCGCGGTGGATTTTATCGGCAAAATGCCGAGTATTATGCCGATTTTCACGTCGACAAGCAACCGCATAAGTTCCTGCGCGGTGAGCGTATATGCGCCTTTTAGCACGGCGTAACTTCTTGAAATGCCGTCAAGAAGTTCGGTTTGCCTTTCCATTAAGAGTTTTTCAAGCGCGACGCGTTCGCAATAGCACATTCTCGCGACCGCTTGTTCGACGTGGGCGACAATCTCTCCCTCGCTCACCCCGAGAGTGCGTGAATTTGAAATCTGATACATATCGTACGCCGCTTCGCTTCCCTCTCCGAAGACGCCTCTCACGGTGATTCCGAACTCGTTTTTGAAAGTTTTGAGTGCGTCATCGATTGCGCCGGCCCTCTTGAGCGCAGGCAAAAACAACATGCAAGACGCCCTCATGCCCGTTCCAAGATTCGTTGGACACGCCGTCAAAAATCCGAGTTGCGAATCGTAAGCAATCGGCAACGAGCGCAACAATTTTTCATCGTAAACGCGCAATCTTTCGTAGGCGCTTTTGAGGTTGAAACCTTCCTTTATGCACTGCTCGCGGATGTGGTCTTCCTCGTTTATCATCACGGAAATTCCGAATTTTTCAGTGCCTTCGACGATAGCCGCTCCGTTTGCCGTGTTGTTTGCAAGCGCAAGCGATATCAAATGCCTTTCTATGAGTGCCTTTTTGTAATCTTTGTCAAGGTTGTTCATCGGCAAAAGTCTTGCCTCGAAAACGCCTTGCGCGGCATAATACGCGTCGTTGATGAGGTCAACGATTCTCTCGTCCGTCACTCTGATGTTGTGCGGAAATTCGAGATTCGTGACGTTTCTTGCAAGTCTTATGCGAGATGAAACGACGTTGTTTTTGACAAGTTCGTCTATCGTGCAATCCATTGCCGTTTTCAAGAGTTGTTCACTATGTGAACAATCTTCAAATCTTTCGCCGTTTGCGCTTTTGAGTTCGAGTATGCTCGAAACGTATTTTTGCGGCGGATTCGCACGCAGAAATTCGGCGTTTACTCCCTGCGCTTTGCTTGCTTTTTCAAGTGCGATTCCCCTCATTTGCGCATAGCAATCGGGGCAACCGAAAAGAAAATTGCTCTCGAAATCCTCAACCGTATATCCGCAAACTCTACACTCTTTTCCACGGCGCGAAAGAGAATATTTTGCCTCTTCGCAAGGGCTTTTTCCGCTCTTCAAAGCGTTTTGATAGCACTCTCGGCAATAGGCGTATTCGACGGGATTGTTGTCAACAATCACGCTTTCAAAAAGAGTTGCCTCTTTGTCGCCGCAGATGTCGCAAGTTTTTTGCATATCGTTTGTATTTCCAACGGATATCGTTTGAGAGCGGACGCCACCGTTCTCGGTTGTTAAGTCGTTAAGTTGTTAATTAATAATTTTATTATTAATTAAATTTTTGAGATAATCTTTGAACTCACCCTTGAGTTTTTCATCGCGCAAAGCATATTCGACGGTTGCTTCGAGATAACCTTCCTTGTTTCCGACGTCGTAGCGACGCGCGAAAAACTCGTACGCACACACATCCTTCTCTTTGGCGAGGATGTCGATTGCCTCGCTCAGATACACTTCGCCGTGCATGTACGGCGTGCGTTCTATCGCCTCGAAAATCGACGGAGCAAGCACGAATCTGCCGAGCGAAACCAACTCGCTTGGCAAATCGCCCTTCGGTTTTTCGACTATGCCCTCGATGAGAGTCGTTTTATCGTCAATCAGCGACTTTTTGATCATAACGCCGCACCGTCTTGCAACCTCTTCGCTCGTCTTTTGGCATCCGACGACCGACATGCCGCCGGTTGCGTAATAGGCGTCGATAAGTTGCTTCGTAACGGGTTTCTCACCGTTTTGTACATACATCAAATCGTCGCCGAAAAGCACTGCAAACGGCTCACCGTTCACAAAATCTTTGCAAAGTTTGATTGCGTTTCCGTTGCCGTCCATCGTCTTTTGCACGACAAACGACACGTTTGCGTCGATTTTTGCATTTGCAAGAGCGTATTCTTCCTTTTCACCCTCTTCCAAAAGTCGATCGTTGAGTGAAACATTCGGTTCAAAAAGTCGTTTTACGCTCTCTTTTTGAGGCGAAATGACGATCATTATCTCTTCGATTCCGCTTTTCACCGCTTCGTCCACGATATAACAA
>CAVABL010000096.1:3006-5101 GCA_963586735.1 Firmicutes bacterium TM09-10 | reverse complement strand
TAGGGCATATCGCTGAAATATGGATAATACTCCAATTTCGTAATGAATTTGCCAATGACGGTGTCGGGGAAGGTAAATTGCATTTCAACGCCGCTCGGCAGACATTCGAGCACGAGCATAACAATTTCCAAAATACCGATTGGTATCAAGAAAAGCAGATGTTTTTTGTTGAATTTCATGTTTCACCTCCAATGAAGCGTTTTTGCAAAAATGCGTTCACATTATTGGTTGTTTCAAGTTCCGTCGGGAATTGCGGGCAGTGAAGATGGCAGTGTTTTTTGAAGTTCTTTTATTGCGCCGCGCGCAAGAGCATCACAACGGTTGTTGAGTTCGTTGTCGGCGTGCCCCTTGACTTTGACGTATGAAACCTCGTGAATTTGCATGAGGGATAGAAGTTCTTTCCATAAATCGACGTTTTTCACCTCGTCTTTGTTCGACGTGCGCCAACCTTTCATAATCCAGCCGTTTATCCAGCATTTCAAAAACGGCTCGACCGAATAGGCACTGTCGCTGTATACGGTGACGACGCACGCCTCTTTGAGCATTTTCAGCCCCTGAATGATTGCGGTGAGCTCCATACGATTGTTGGTTGTGGACTGTTCAGCGCCGCTCGCCTCTTTTTTGTGCCCTTTGTATAGCATAACGACGCCCCAACCGCCAACGCCGGGATTGCCCGAGCAAGCACCGTCTGTGTAGATTTCAACATGTTTCTTCATAACCTCATTGTACACAATTTTGAAATTCATTGCAAGACAAAGAATTTAATTAATGATGAATAATGAATAATTAATAATTGCGGTGAATTTAGACTCAAATCATTGACTAAAAACGATGTGCTTGCTATAATAAATAAGCATTAAATTTGTATAGGGGAGTGGCTCAATGGTAGAGCAACGGTCTCCAAAACCGTCGGTTGCGTGTTCGAGTCGCGTCTCCCCTGCCAAAAGGAAGTCCTTTGGGACTTCTTTTTTCATGTCTTCTGCGAATCGAACACGCAACGCAATCGCGGCGGAACGCTGTCCTTGCGCTTGTGGTTGCATGTGACACTACGCGGCGCAAATAAGTTTGCTTTGTTTCATTATTTTAGCCACTATAGTAAAGATATATATTAACACTGTTAAAAATCAAATATGTATTTTTTGCACAAAAAAAATGTGCCGTTAGGCACGTTCCAAGCAAGTGATATAACGGAATTGAGGTTTGAGTTTTTGTCCATTTTCGAACCGATAGCGTGTATCGGTTGCACGGAGTAGAGCAAATAAACATAGCAAGGCTAGCAGCAATACGCAAATTTGCGTGTTGCTGCTAGCCTTGACGACGGTTTTTTTAGGCTGTATGGTACTTCCTCGTCCTGTACAGCAACCAGTAGATGAGTGAACTCAAGGGTAGGTTGGTGAGCAGCACCATCGGGAGCACAATAGATTTCAAAATCAGATTGATGTCGTTGACATTTGCGCCGAGCCCAAAGAATCCGATGAGTATACACACAACCGTCAACTCGATGAACAACATCGTTCGATTGAGTATTGACAGTTTGAAATTGAAGTTTGCCCTCGTGCGCCTTGTCGGGTTTGTGAGATAAACAGCCGTCGGAATGAGACAAAGTGCGCTTCCGACGATGAGAATGGGCAGGAAGTATTTGTAGGAAATTCTCGTTGCGAGCGATGCCCACATGATTGCGACTTCTGCGACGAAGAACGCAAGTATGATCAAAAACGTATCGCGATTGAGCCGGTTGGACTGTATAAAATTGAAAGTGTAGTACTCCGACGTGTTGCCGCGATCGTATGGGCGAATCTTGAAACCTTTTGCATACAACCTCGTTTTGATGTCGCTGTCGGCATAATCGTTCGTTTGTTGAGGTTTGTCATCGATTTTCTCACCCTTATCTTGCAACGACACGAAGAAATCGCGATAATTCACGTCGTCTTTTTCATAGTCAAATCCTCCTTCACGGCGAGACACGACAGCCGACGTGACGAAACTGCCTTTGTTTTCCTGCTCGAAATTCGCGTTTTTGCTTTCAAGTTCAGCGGGGTAGTATTGGTCGATTGACGACTGAACGTATTGCGTTTGAGCGTCGGTTTGTTGGTTT
>CAVABL010000096.1:0-2996 GCA_963586735.1 Firmicutes bacterium TM09-10 | reverse complement strand
TTTCAACGGTTTGTGCTTGTTGTTGCGCTTCGTATTCCGCTTGTTGCGCCGCCTGTTCTTTTGCGATTTTGTCGTCTATTTGCGCCTCGCGCTCGTCAAGTTGTTTGAAAATATCCTTGAGCGATGATTGCGAGCGTTGATTTTGCTCAAACTGATTGGTGTAAGCGTTTATGTAGGTATGCTCTTCCGGCGTCGCGCTTGAATTGTATTCGTACGCTCGCAAATCTTCCCGACGCTTGTATTCGCTTTCGGCGTCGAGTTTTGCAAACATTTCTTCAAGAGTTTGAGATGGTTTTGCCTGTTGTTGACGTTTGCGTTCGGCTTCTTGCTCAAGACGACGAGTTTCCTCTTCTTGAGCAAGACGTTTTGCTTCGTCCTCGCGGAGTTTGTCCTCTTCCATTTTGCGAAGCATGGACTTGACTAGTTCGCGATCTTCTTCGCTCTTTTTGAGTTGTTCCTCGGTTTGTTTTAGTTGCTCGTCCTTTTTGATTGCCTCTTGTTCGCGTTGACGCAATTGTTCGTCTTTGAGTTTTGCGTCCTCTTCGGATATGCGCAATTGCTCGTTTGCTTTTTGCGCTTCCTCTTCTTTTTGACGGAGTTGCTCGTCTTTTTGGCGGGCTTGTTCGTCCTCTTGCTCTGCTTTTTCTCGCAAAGCAGACGCGTCTTCCTCGCTCACTTCATTACCATAGCGGTCAAAATAAACCTTTTTTTCGACGATTTTGTCCTTGTATACGACTTTCGGTTTATCCTCACCGTCACGCTTGGAGTAGGGGCGCAATTCGCTTGCGTCAAAGGGTACGGGAGCGGTGAAATCGAATTCGTCGCTTGAGACGAGTTTGTCAAGAATCGTGCGCGAATATTCGTATTCGCTTTTCTCTTTGGTGAGGAACGCTTTGCCTTCCTTGGTGAGAGTGTAGTAACGACGTTTTCCGCCGCCCGTGTCGTCGGGATCGCCGTCGTATGATGAAACGAGCCCTTGTTTTTCAAGCCGTTTAAGTTGATTGTAAAGGGTTGCTTGTTTCAAAACGTACTGCGAATTGCTCTTGTCCTCGATTTCTTTGAGGATCTCGTAGCCGTACTTGTCCGATGACCAAAGACAGCCGAGAATAATGGTTGTCACGTTGCCGCGGATAAGATCGCTGTTGACTGAAGAGATGTCCATATATCGCTCCAAAGATTGATAGTTTAAGTTTAGCAAACTATTACAGAATAGTCAATATTATATAATAGTAATTGACGAAAATATGTTTTGAGCGCAGAAAATTGCGTCATTCCTTGTTTCTGTCGGGGCGGAGTTTCACGACTTGCGCTGCAAGTTTTCTGTGATCTTCCTCGATTGCGGCGTAGTGTTTTTTTGTCGTGTTTACGTCACGGTGACCGAGCACGTCCGCAACGAGATATATGTCGCCGGTTGCTCTGTAGAGATTCGTGCCGAATGTACTGCGCAGTTTGTGCGGAGAAATTTTTTTCAAAGGAGCGGCGGCTTGTGCGTATTTTTTGATTATGTTCTGAACTGCGCGCACCGACAATCTCGACACCTGCAAAGACAAAAACATCGCGTCCGTGTCGCCCGCATTGATTTTCTGGCACCGTTCAATGAGATTTTTGCGTTCGGTGTCGATGTAGTTTTTAAGAGCGTCCGCAACTTCGTCGCCGAAGTACAAGATTGCCTGATTTCCGCCTTTTCTCGTGACGGTAAAAGCGTTTGATTCAAAGTCTATATCGGATACGTTGAGTCCCACGCACTCGCTCACACGGATTCCCGTGCCCAAAAGCAGTGAAACGAGCGCAAAATCTCGTGCGTGGGTGTTGCGCTGAATCTTGTGTTGGTGCTCGCTCATGCCTGCGCCCGTTTCGGCGGCGTCAAGAATGCGCTCGACTTCGTTTTTTTCAAGCCTTATGATGTCCTTGTCGTGATTTTTCGGCATCGTGAGTTTTGCCGAAACGTTTTGCTGCATTCTGTCGTGATTGTACATATATTTGAAAAACGTTCGCACAGTTGAAATCTTGCGTGATTTTCCTTTTTCGGCATTTGTTTTTTCCTTGCCGTCATATGTGTAGTATGACAGATATTCCATATATGCTTCAAGATTGCCGAGAGTTATTTTGTCCAAATCCTCGGCGGTGAAGTCCAAAATGTCCGTATATTCGCGGAAAGCGCGCACGTTTTTGAGCAAATAGTCGAAAAATATGCGCAAATCGTATGCATAGTTCAGCCTGGTAAGAGTGCTCGTTTGCGGTTCGATTCCGACAAAAAATTCTTCGCAGCACTCGGGAAGAGTGTCTCTGATTCCTCTCAATCGTGCAGTGATTTTTTTGTCGCGTTCACTGAAATAATTTGCCATGTTCGTGCCTCCTTGACTTTTGTTTTTTTTGATATGAAAATTTTATCAAACTATGCGCAAAATGTCAATATCATATAAATACACCGCACGACAAAATTGTTGTTGAAAACTCAGTTTTTCCGTGATAATATAAAGGATATAAAAAGGGGATTTTCAATCCGAAAACAATGTACTCGTTTCTTCTTGCAATAATCTACCTTGCCTTCATAAGTTTGGGGCTTCCAGATTCGCTCATCGGATCGGCGTGGCCGGTTATGCACGTCTATCTCGGCGTTTCCATGTCGTCGGCAGGGATAATCACGATGCTCATATCGATCGGGACGATCGTTGCAAGTTTCTTTTCAAATTCGCTCACAAACAAACTCGGCACGGGGCTTGTGACGGCAATCAGCGTCACTCTCACGGCAGTGGGACTAATTGGTTTTTCGTTTGCAAAAGCGTATTGGATGCTTTGCGTTTTTGCGATTCCGTACGGTCTCGGCGCAGGTGCGGTGGATGCCGCACTCAACAACTTCGTTGCGCTTCATTATCCAGCAAAACATTTGAGTTGGCTTCATTGCATGTGGGGATTAGGCGCGTCCGTAAGTCCTTATATAATGAGTTTTGCTTTGACAAAAGGTCTTGGATGGGGGAGCGGATTCAGAATTGTGT
>CAVABL010000095.1:0-5136 GCA_963586735.1 Firmicutes bacterium TM09-10 | reverse complement strand
CGGATATATCGCAAAATGCGAGGACTGCGATATATCGCTCACATACCACAAAGAAGACAACGAACTTAAATGTCACTACTGCGGAAGAAGATACCACGCGCTCACAAAGTGCCCAAATTGCGGCTCGCACGAGATTAAGCAGGGCAGAATCGGCACGGAAAAAGTGGTCGAAGAATTGAAAAATCTAATCCCGAACGTGAGAGTGTTGCGTATGGACAACGACACGACGGTGAGAAAAGACAGTTATTTCAAAATTCTTTCGGCTTTTGCAAACAAGGAAGCGGACGTGCTCGTGGGAACGCAAATGATTGCAAAAGGTCACGACTTTGCAAACGTCACGCTAGTCGGCATTTTGGAAGCGGACGCCGCGCTGTATTTCAGCGACTACCGCTCGAGCGAACGAACGTTTCAACTTATAACACAAGTTGCAGGACGCGCCGGCAGAGCGGATAAAGAGGGAAGAGTCATCCTTCAAACATACGCTCCGAAACACTATGTGTTCAGATTCGGGAAAAATTACGACTACGTGGGGTTTTGGAAAAAGGAAATAAACACGCGTATGGTGACGAAGTTTCCGCCGTTTACGAAAGTGGTGCGCGTTCTGATGTCGTCTGTCAACGAACAGGATGTCGTGGACGTTGCAAGAAACGTGTACAAGGGCATGCAGAATATCCAAAACGAGAGCGGAAAGTTCGTGTATCTCGGCGCAAGTAAATCGCCGATCACGCGCATGAACGGTCTTTGCCGCTATCAAGTGATGGCACGCATCGTGCCCGAACAATTTGAAAAAGTCGTCGGCGAGATATATAAGCTTGCCGATTCGTATAAATCGAAAAAATGTAACGTGTTCGTGGAGATAAATCCGCAAAGTCTCATCTGAACGCGGGAGGATAATATGGCAAAAAGAATGATAGTCAAAGTCCCCGACGAGATTCTGACAAAAAAATGCAGAGAAGTGGATAAGTTTGACCAAAGACTTTGGACTTTGCTCGACGATATGAAAGACACCGTCAAGGGCGCAAACGGCGCCGGACTTGCCGCTCCTCAAGTGGCAATTTTGAAAAGAGTGTGCGTCGTTGACACAGACGACGGATATTTTGAATTGATAAACCCCGTCATTACGTCGCAAAGCGGCGAGCAAACCGGGCTCGAGGGGTGCTTGTCCGTGCCTAAAAAATACGGCGAAGTCACGCGCCCGATGAAAGTGAAAGTTACCGCCCTCGACAGATTCGGAAAAGAACAAAAATATAAGGTCGAAGGGTTCACGGCGCGTGCGTTTTGTCACGAAATAGACCATCTCGACGGCATAGTGTATACGTCTAAATGCAAAGAATTGTTTGACGAAAAGGACTGAAATATGAAAATTGTCTTTATGGGCACTCCAGATTTTTCCGCGGTCGTGCTTGAAAAACTCAATAGCGTGTTTCCCGTGTGCGCGGTGGTTACCGGGCTCGATAAACCGTCGGGAAGAGGATATCAACTCAAACCCTCGCCCCTCAAAGTCAAGGCAATCGAACTCGGCATCCCCGTTTTGCAATACGAAAAAGTGTCGAGAGAGGGTATTGAGGATATAAAAAACCTCAATCCAGACGTCGTCGTCACCGCCGCTTTCGGTCAGATTTTAAGCGAGAAATTTCTGTCTGTTCCGAAATTTGCCGTACTCAACGTTCACGCTTCGCTTTTGCCGAAATACAGAGGTTCGTCGCCTATTCAGTGGGCTGTCATAAACGGCGAAAAGGAAACGGGTATCACGATTATGCGGACGGTCAAGGCGGTGGACGCAGGGGACGTGTTGCTTGAAAAAGTCACGCCTATCCTCAAAAACGAAACGGCGGGCGAATTGTTTGACAGGCTTGCAGTGCTCGGCGGCGAGGCTATCGTCGAGGCATTAAAACTCGTTGAAAGCGGAAACGCCGTGTTCACTCCGCAAGACGATAGTTTGGCTACGCATTGCTCGATGATTGCAAAAGAGGACGGTAATATTGACTTTTCAAAAACCGCCGAACAAATCGACTGTTTCGTGCGCGGTATGACACCGTGGCCGTCGGCGTATACGCATCTTTTTGGCAAAACGCTCAAAGTTTTTGCAGTCGAAAAAGCGGATTCGGCAAATGCGGATAAATTCGACTGCGGACAAGTTGTACTTGCCAACTCGAAAAACGGACTGCTCGTCAAAGCGTCGGACGGCGTCGTGCGACTCAAAGAAATTCAACTCGAGGGCGCAAAACGTATGAGCGATAATAACTTTTTGCTCGGAAAAAAAATCGAGATAGGCGAAAAATTAAAATAAGTAAAACGCAAAAATAGAATCAAATGAGAAAACATATCGGAAATGCGTATAAGATACTTTTGAAGGTGTTTCAGGACGGGACGTATAGCAATATGGCCTTTCTCGGCGAGCGCATAAGCGATATGTCGACAAAACTCGTGTACGGAACGCTCGAGGAAAACGTCAAAATCGACTTCATTCTCTCTCAACTAATAGAGAAAAAACCGCAAAAATCCGTGCTTGTCCTCATCAAAATCGGCACGTATGCGCTGCTCAATCTCACCGACGTGCCTAAATTTGCAATCGTGAGCGAATGCGTGGAAGTGGCAAAGTCAAACGGCAAGGGCGGTGCGAGCGGTTTTGTCAACGCGGTGCTCAAAAAAGTTGCGGACGGAAAATTCGTTTTGCCAAACGAGGACGATGAAAATTATCTTTCCGTCACATACTCGAAACCGCAATGGTTTTGCGATAAACTCGTAAAACAGTACGGAAAAGACGTCGCAATAAAAATAATTTCCGCAAAGTCGGACGGGCTCGAACATATCCGCGTGAACACTCGTATGGCGACTTCTTCCGATGTGGAATTCGTCCTCAAAAAGAATAAGACGACATTTGTCAAAAGCGACGTCGGCGGATATATAATCAAGGCGGACGACGCAGTGAGGCATATGTTTGACAAGGGGCTCGTAACGTTTCAATCGCCCTCGAGTATGCTTGCGGTGCAGGCTCTCGGTGTGACGGACGGAGCGCAAATTCTCGACGTTTGCTCCGCACCCGGCGGAAAAGCGGTGTATATGAGCGAACTTTGTCCGCACGGCAAAATCGTTGCTTGCGATTTGCACGAGCATAGGGTGGCTCTCATCCAAAAATACAAAAATCGTATGCATACGCCGAACGTCAAAGCGGTGCAGGCGGACGCTTGCGCGTTCAATCGAGATTGGGTTCAATCTTTCGATTTCGTGCTTTGCGACGCACCTTGCTCGTGCTTGGGAACTTTCAAAAAACATCCCGACGTTTTTTTGAATAAGGACGAAAAATGCGTGAAAGAACTTGCAAACACGCAAAGAAAAATCCTTCAAAACGCCGCGCAATATCTTAAAGTCGGCGGAGCAATAGTGTATTCGACGTGTACGCTGTTTTGCGAGGAAAACGAGGACGTCGTGAGAGATTTTCTAAAAAACAACTACGGATTTGCGCTCGAGAGCGTGGGCGGTCTCGATAAAATCGACGGCGGTAAATATGTCGATAACGACGGTATGATTCAAATTTTGCCGCACGAGGAATACGACGGATTCTTCATCGCAAAGATTCGGAGAGTAAAATGAACGATACGACTGAAAAAAAATCGCTTTTGGGATTGTCTAAAGACGAGATTTCGTCTTTGCTTCCAGATTGTCCGAAATATACCGCCTCGCAAATCTACGCTTTCTTGCAGGACGGAAAAGATTTTGACGAGATGACTTCTTTGAAAAAAGAACTTCGCCAAAAACTAAAAGAGAATTTCGTTGCGAATCCCGTGCATATTATCGACGTGTTCGAAGGCAAGTCGGGCACGAAAAAATATCTGTTCAGGCTTGAGGATAACAACCTCATCGAAGGCGTGTTTATGCCGCACGACTACGGCAATACGCTGTGTTTGTCAACGCAAATCGGGTGTCGTATGGGATGTACGTTTTGCGCCTCTACGCTCGACGGGCTCGTGAGAAACCTCTCTTGCGCCGAAATGCTCGGACAGGTGATTTGCGTAAATCGCGACAACGGCGGAAACGCCAAAAACCGCGCAATCACAAACCTCGTGCTTATGGGGAGCGGAGAACCCTTTGACAACTACGACAACGTGCTTAAATTTCTCGATAAGGTGAGCGAAGATGGCGGAATCGATATATCCGAACGAAATATATCGCTGTCGACGTCGGGTCTTTGCGACAAAATCCGTAAGTTTGCAACGAGCGGACATAAAGTCACGCTGTCAATAAGTTTGCACGCGCCTTTTGACGAACTTCGCAGCGCGCTTATGCCTGTGAATAGGGCGTATTGCGTCAAGGAACTCGTGGACGTGGCAAAATTTTATTTTGAAAACACGGGGCGAAGAGTTATATTTGAATATACGCTCATAAAGGACGAGAACGACTCTGACGACTGCGCAAAGGAACTTGCAAGACTCCTCAAAGGTTTTTCCGCGCACGTCAACCTCATAAGGCTCAACGAGGTCAAGGAACGAAACCACGTTGCGCCGAGCGTGGACGCAACCGAAGAGTTTTTGCATAAACTCGAAAAACTCGGCGTGTCCGCTACGATAAGAAGGAGCCTCGGAAACGATATCGAGGGCGCATGCGGTCAGCTGAGAAGAAGATATATGGAAAATAACGGCATTGAAAATTGACGGCGGAAAAAGTACGCAAACCGCGCGATGAATGAGGGGATATAGTAAAGGCGTCAATCTATATCGACAAAATAAAGATAGAGCGAAAATAAGAACGAAAGATTAAGTTGAAAATATGAAAACGTGCGAGGGCAGAGTTGTAAAAGCGGTCGCTTCAAAGTTTTTTGTGGACACCCGTGACGGCGTCAAGGTTTGTTTTGCAAGAAAACGCCTTAAAAACGACGGAATCATCTATGTGGGCGACTATGTGGATATAGCGAAAGAGCGCGACAGTTTCGTCATAGAAAACGTGAAAGAACGCAAAAACCGCCTCATCCGTCCGTACGTCACGAACGTGGACGTGTGCTTCATCGTTGTCGCGCCCGAACCCGAACCCGATTTTCTGCTCGTTGACAAAATCATCGTCAACTGCCTTGTCGAAGGCATCGAACCCGTGCTTGTGAAAAATAAAGCCGATTTGAAAAAAATCGATACGAGCGAATAC
>CAVABL010000094.1:572-5230 GCA_963586735.1 Firmicutes bacterium TM09-10 | reverse complement strand
GAGTTATCACCTCTTTGCGCTCGGTGCGGTTTGCAGAAGTACGCCCGGGAACAATTCAAACAATTCGTTCACGTGGTGGGTTGGAAACAACTATTATTACAACGGCAGTTATGGTAACAAGGATGCCGCATATATTGGTTACGGCGTTTTCAAAACGCAAAACATGCTCACAATCGGCAGAAACGGAAAAGTTTTCAAGGGTAGCATAAGCGGTGAACAAAGCGGCGGAACAACCACAAAAATCAACAATTTGCGCATAACGACAGGCAAAACGACGGGCGGTGCATACGCAGGCTTGTTCGGGCAGGTTGAGGACGCAAACATAAGTTATATCGAAATAAGCGGCGAAAGCAACATCTGGGCATTTTCGTCGGATAACAAGGCAACGGCTGCGGCAGGTGGTATCGTAGGTTGCGCAACGGGCAATACCGTCATCGATCATTGCATCGTGAGCGGTTCAACGCAAATAGGCGCATACGGCAAAAACGACGTTGCAACGATAACGGCAGACATCACATATGCAGGCGGGATCGTGGGTGTTGCGGATCCTGTTCAGAATGGCACATACAACGCGGGCATTGCAACGACGATAAGCAACTGCACGGTCAATACGTCGGGGACTATCGAGTCGGCAAAGAGCAACGTCGGCGGTGTGGTCGGTTATGTCGGCGGATCGAGCGGTGCGGACGGCAAAGGCAACAGCGTGCGCATCGAGGATTGCTCGGTGGTTCAAGCAACTTTGCAAGCGACAAGCGGAGCAACCACGGGCAGTCTTATCGGCGGTGTGGTCGGATTCGGCTCGGAATACGTGTCGGCATACATCACCGGATGCGAGGTCGGAACACAGGGCAGTGAGGTCACAATCAAGGGCGAGCATAGCCTCGGCGGCATTGCGGGCGGTATGTCCAAGGCAAAGGGCGGCTATGTCAACAACTGCACAGTGGGCGCAAACACCACTATCACGCGTGTGAGCGTGGGAAGCGACAACAACGTTGCGGAAAGCTCGGATCACGGCACGGCAATCGGCGGTATGGTCGGGTTCACGCAGAACGCGGACGACACGACAAGTCCGCTCACAACGACGTTCAGCGGTGCAAATACGTTTGCAGGCACGATTGAAATCGGGGTTGCAACATCCAATCCGAACGAGTTCAGCGACAAAAAGGCCGTGGGCAACGTCGGCGGTATCGTTGGCGATATGGGCAGCGGCGCAAACTTCGCGTCGGGCTCGGTCGTCACAATCAAAGGAAAAATCACGATAACGACGGAAAGCGCCGCAAACGTCGGCGGTGTGGCAGGGCGTACCAACTCGGCAACGTTCATAGGCAAGTTTGACGTTCAACCCACTATGTCAACCGACAACGCGGAAAACGTGGGCGGTTTCATCGGCAAGAACGTCGGCGTGGTGTATATCCTTGCGGACAATACCGACAAACTCAAAAACGAGAACGCTATTGCAACGCTCAACGGCACGGTTATCACAATCGGCGGCACTATCACAGGCACGAGCGAGGTGGGCGGTTTCATCGGCGTCAACGACGCGGGCAGTTCGCTCAACATCGGCGCAAACGTCGCAAACGCAAAACCGTATAGGTCGGGTACGCTTGACATCACAATCAACGCAACCGTCACGGGTTCGGGCGACAACGTGGGCGGTCTCGTGGGCAAAAACGACAAGGCGAGCGAGAGCGCAACAATCACAATCAGTGAGATAACGGGAAGAAATCGCACCTATACAACATCAAGCCTCGATTCATACGTCGGACTCGAAAACGACACGTGGGACGACACCAACAACGCAAATACGCTTGTTGCAAACAACTATTATTATATCCGCTTCACAAACTCCGACACCGAAAGAACGGGCAAGTTCTACGTCAGGTTTAAGAGCGTGAAGGAAAACGGCACTTCGATTGTCACGGACAATATCGGCTGGTGCTACGACGGCGAGGAAAACCAAAACAGCAAGTTGAAAGCATTGTGCGACTTGACGCAAATACAGGGTTACGCAACCGTCAATATCGTCAAGGGTACGATAACTCAAAAAGGCACGATCAGCGGCATTAACTACGTTGGCGGAATCATCGGTGCAAACTACGGCTTGCTCTCAACGGGCGGCGGCGAGGCGGACGCGCAAATCGACAACACCACGCTTTCGGACGAGCAGATCACCGCAATCAAACACCTCACAATCACAAACAGCGGCGAGGTCAAAGGTCAACAGAACGTCGGCGGCGTGGTCGGTATGCTGGACGCTCCCTCGGGCGTTGAAAGCGTCATCGCAGGCACGTTCACAAACAGCGGAAACGTCAGCGGATCGTACTGCGTGGGCGGCTCGATCGGCTACGTCGGCACGAACATCACGATCGGCACGCACGACGACGTTCAAACTTTGTTTGAAAACAGCGGAAAAGTCACCGCAACGGGCTACTTTGCAGGCGGTTCGATCGGTTTGCTCCTTGGCAAAATTCAGGGCACGAACACGGCAACGGTCAGGTTTGAAAATTCGGGCAACGTCGACGCCACGGGCTTTGTGGGCGGATCTATCGGCACGCTCGTCGGCCCGGTCGCATACGCGCAATTCGTCAACAATTCGGGCGATATGCAGGTCGCAGCGGTCAATGCGGTCGGCGGTTCGGTCGGCTTTATCGGCATACCCACTCCGCTCAACGTCATGCTCACACAAAAGGGCTTGACAATCCCGACAGACTACATCACGATCGAGCATACGCACTTCGAGGCAAACGGCAATCTCACCGCAAATCCGAGTGCCGAAACCATCACCAATGCAAGCAACGGCAAGACCGATACGGACTGGGGCGGAATCGGCGGCGCAATCGGCGTTATGGGCAGTGAACTCGCAGGATGGAGCAACAATACCTACTATGCAGGCGGAAACGTCAGTGCGGCAGGCATCAACAACGTCGGCGGAATCGTCGGTCTCATCAAAGCCGAAAATATAACGATCGGCAATATGCTCGCCTACGAAACGACGGTCAGCGGCGGAAAGAACGTCGGCGGAATCGTCGGCGCAACGATCGGCAAGGGCACGGTCATCGAGTCCGCATACACAATCGAGGGTACGTTCACTGGCTCGGCAAACTTTGGCGGAATCATCGGTTTTGCGGCAGACGATACGGACGCAAGCACGTCATACTGGGTGAAGGGCTATTCAAACAGCATTCTCGCCGGCACGGATATCAAAAATCTCAACTCTGAACTCGGCAAATACGAGGTCATCTCCGAAAAAGTCGGCAACCAAACCGTCGTGTTCACAACGGACTTCTGCACAACGATTTATCAGACGCCGAACGACTACTATAACGACTACACGGGCACGCATACCTACGGCGGAAAGACCGTGACGCTGCCGACAACTACGGACGAAACGACAAAGGAAACCACCACGAATAAAATTACGTGGGCGGACTATTTTGCCGACGTGCTCGGAATAAGCGGCGCAACGGCGAAAAACGGCGTGTGGGTCGTTCAAACATCAAAAGATCACGTGGCGTTTTCAACGGGTACGAAAAAGACCGGTTGGTACTTCGTCTACGCAAACGACGCAAACGGCTCGAACGGACTCGGAACAATCAATGCGAAACACTCGTCCACAAACGACGTCGATTTCTGGAAACGTATCGCAAACGCGTACACCGCAAGCGAGCGTGCACAAGGCAAGGACAACAACGACACGACTCCGCTCCAATCCGCAATCATTTTGGGCAGCGGAGCACCGCAACAGTCCACGCTCTACGCAACGGCAACATCCGCGGCAGAGAACGGAGGATATTATCTCTATATCGCAACGTCCGGCAACAATCCGACGGTGAAGTGGAGAGAATCTGTCTTCTATATCTCGGCAAACACAACAGATACGAAGACAGGCACTGCCTCGGCGGATGGCACGTCAGACGATACAACGAGCGGCACAACCACAAGCGGTGTGGGCAACGTCGCAATCTATTACCGCACCATCGCAAAGGGCAAAACGCTCACCTACAACGGCTATGCGCGCTACGCACCCGTCGGAATCACCAATGCTGACGGCAATACTATCCCGTTTGTGTCGTCCGCAGTAGCCGATACAGAAAAAATCAATACGTATAGTTATACGTCGGACGCGCCCACCGCAACGCAAGGCAGCCTCGTCGACGGAAAGGCGGTCGATCCGGGCAACTACAACTCAAGCATCAGCGTGTACTATTACGACAGCACTGGTGCACCGTGTATTGCAGGCGGCATCGATATCGATTGGTCTATCACAAAACGCAAACTCGAAGCATCGTTTACCGTTGACGCAAGCAGAACGTACGGCGATGAGAGAAAACAGGGTGACAGTGCGTCTGAAAAACACGACATGAAACTCGTCGTCGGCAATATCGCGCCGTCATCATCCAACGGAGCAAATCCGTCAATCACAATCACCGTTAAAGTCGGCGAAAACACTGTTGACACATACAATTGGACGTCCGGTACGACAGGAATAAAAGAACTTTCCGACGGTATAACGGTTTCCGCTGCCGGCATAAGCGATTCTTCAAGCAGCAAGTGGAACTCAAACGACAAACTCTGCAACGTCACCGAGCCGTCAAATACTGTAACAAGAGAATTCTCTTGCTACATCGACTTCACAAATGCAAAGGAATACACCCTTT
>CAVABL010000094.1:0-562 GCA_963586735.1 Firmicutes bacterium TM09-10 | reverse complement strand
CGTTTCGGTCGCAGTGGACGGCACTGAATGGACAAACCGTTATACACTATCCGCCGAGCATAAATTCAGCGTGAAACAGAGAGTGTTGACGATTACAGGCACGGGCGTTGACGCTGCGGTGTTCAACAATGGCACACACGGCTATGTATGGACGGTGACCGGGCTTGTCAACGACGGAAGCACATACAAAGATACGATTGCAGTGTTGGCTGCATTCTCCCCGAAAGCGCATGCATACATCGACACCACCGATAACAGTGCAGATATGTATTCAAACAATGCATTGAAAGACGCAGAGGTGAAGAAAGGTGTAAATTTCAAAGCATTGATAAATACTGGTGTGTTTACCGTGGTCGGAGCAAAGGAAGAAGGTTCGTACTATATTTCGTTTGGCACATTGTCAGCCGGCAACTATACTCTGAAACTTGCAGAGGGCAACGAAACGGCAAAAACGACAAAGAAACTTACCATTTCCAAAAATACTCTTTCTTTTGCATGGAGCGGGGTGAGTGGCAAGCATACGTATGACAAGAAAACGACGGGGAAGATTACGCTTACAATC
>CAVABL010000093.1:0-5247 GCA_963586735.1 Firmicutes bacterium TM09-10 | reverse complement strand
CTATAATCGTTTTGAAAAAAACTTGTAGGCGACACATGCAAAACAAAAGACTTGCGACAATCAAAAATATAACTCTTCTCTCGCTCATGCTTGCGTTGACGATTATTTTTTGTTTTGTTCCCGTCCAATTTGGAACGATTACGCTTGCGCTTATGATTTTACCCACGATTATTCTCGCGCAAGTTGCCGATTTCAAAACGTCTCTTTCAATGGGCGTCATGATGGGGCTTGTAAATTATATCGCGTGGTTCACAACGAAAGCGGCTTCTCCCGTCGCCCCCATCTTTCAAAATCCGCTCGTGTGCATCTTGCCGAGAATTCTAATTGCCGTCGTCTGTTATTTCACGAGATTCGGGCTTCAAAGATTTAGTTTTTATCACAATGTCAAGCGCATTTGCCCATATGAATATATGCGCAATTGTGAATATGAGAGCACTCAAAGCACAACCGAAAAGTCGGATTGCTCGCCCTCAAAAGACAAAATCGACGTCGTTTCAAAGCGCACGCGCAAAAACAAAGGAAAGCAAATTCTCACAAACCAATTCATATACGCACTTTCAGCTGCGCTCGGCGTTGTGACAAACACGCTTTTCGTGGCAATATTCACCCTCATATTTTTCAACGGCACTTCTATTGCTCAAAACACTATCGTCACCGTTCAATACGTGCTTGCCTGGTTCGGCGTCAATTTTGCGGTCGAAGTGGTGTCGTTTTCCCTTCTCACCCCACCGATCGTCCTCGCTCTCAAAGCGTCGAGACTCGCCTGAAAATCATATTTTGTTCTCGCCTACGACGTAGGCACAACCGGTATCAAAACTTGTCTTATCGAAATCGACAAGAGCATAAAGATCGTTTCGGCGGCTTCGCAAGGCTATGAACTTTACGTTCTTCCCGGTGGCGGAGCGGAGCAAGATCCGCAGGAATGGTGGGACGCAATGAAGTCCACCACGCGCCGCATATTTGAAAATTCTTCCGTCAAACCCGAGCAAGTCGAAGGCATCTCGTTCTGCTCGCAAGCGCAAGGGTTGGTGCTCGTCGACAGAGACGGCGTCCCCGTGCATCGTGCGTTCAGTTATATGGATCAACGCGCGACGAAAGAAATAAAAGACGGTTTGAAATTCGGTCTTCAAATCGAAGGCGCAAATATTTTCAGACTTTTGAAATCGCTCGCAATCACGGGCGCAGCGCCGTTGTCTGTCAAAGATCCTCTTTGGAAATATCTGTGGCTCAAAAACAACGAACCGGAAAATTTTGCACGCGTCTACAAGTGGCTCGACGTCAAGGAATATCTCATCGCACGCATGACGGGTGAGTTTGTCCTCACTCACGATTCGGCGTTCGGCACAATGCTTTACGACCTCAAAAACAAGTGCATAAGCAAATCTATGTGCAACATGTTCGGCATAGATGTCAAGCATCTTCCCCGCCTCATCGAATCAACCGAGTGCGCAGGCACGCTCACAGACAAAGCCGCAGAGGAACTCGGTCTTGTCAAAGGCATCAAAGTTTACGGCGGCGGTATGGACGCAAACCTCATCGGAGTGGGCGCAGGTTCGACGGGACTCGGCGACACGCACATTTACAGCGGCACGTCGGGCTGGGTTGGCACTATTACCGACAAACCCACCGTTGACGTATCGTCAATGATTGCGGCAGTCGTTGCGGCGCAACCGGGCAGATACAACTATTTTGCCGAACTCGAGACGTCGGGCAAATGCTTTGAGTGGGTGAAAGATCACATCGCTCTTGACGAGTGCGGCATATACATCCAAAAGAAGCACATCACCGACGATATCGAGAGCAAATATCTCTCCCTCTTCTCCTATATGACTTCCATTGTGGACGACATCCCTGCAGGAAGCGGCGGCGTCATATTCACTCCGTGGCTACACGGCAACCGTTGTCCGTTTGAAGACCCCAACGCAAGAGGTATGTTCTTCAACATCAGCCTCGAAACCGGCAAGACGGAACTCATCCGCGCGGTGCTCGAAGGCATATGCTATCACAAACGCTGGATGCTCGAAGCCTCCGCAAAGAAAGTCAAACCCTCCGACGTCATCAGATTCGTGGGTGGCGGCGCGCTTTCGGACTTCACATGTCAGGTGCTTGCGGACATCACGGGGCACGTCATCGAAACTGTTGAAAACCCGCAGAACATCGGCGCAGTCGGAGCGGCGGCGTGCGTGGGCGTCGGTCTTGGCATCATCCCCTCTTTTGACGAGGTCAAGAAGTTTATCCCTGCAAAAAAGACGTTCAACCCCAACTTTGAGTTGAAAGAGCAGGTTTACGACAAAGGTTTTGAGGTGTTCAAGTCATTGTACAAACAAAACAAAAAGGCTTTTGCGCTCCTCAACGCAAGCAACTGATTTAAAAAGCAAAAGCGGTAAATCGCTGCAAAAACAAACAAAACGCTCGCAAAAAATTGCGAGCGTTTTCAATAGATTCAAAATTTTTATTCTGCCGTTTCGCGTTTGTATTCGATTTTGAGCAAATCTTCCCTCAGTCCGTCAAACTCGCTTTCATGGAGATTGTTCATCGATGAAATTTCAAGGATATATGTCATTGCGGCAATGAGCATCATGTTTGGATACGGAATCATCGTGCCAGTGTCAATCATAGAATATCCTTCAAATCCAACCCATGCGACAAACACGAAAAATGCAAACTTGCGTTGCTTTGTCATTGCCTTTATGCAAATGCCGATACGCACGATGTAATAGTAAACGTACGCGATGAGTCCGACGATTCCCGTGCATGCAAGCACCTGAAACAGCGTTGAGTGAAACCAGTACATCCCCATGTCGTTGAGCGAACCGAAATTATCACCTACATATCCGACGCCTACGCCAAGGAAAAGCTGCTCTTTGAAAAGCCCCCACGCCTCTTTGTAGAGGTCAAATCTGCCCGACGATATGTCTTCGGAGTCAAGTCTGTCGACAAGACTCGCTATCAGTCCCTTGACGACGTCGTGCCCGATTGCACACAGAATACCGACGATGACGACGCAAACGGCGAGATTCGCCAACTGTTTTTTGCGGTCGGGCGCTTTGTAGATGACAAACGCTATCCCAAACACAAAGCCAACGAACCCGCACAAAATTCCACCTCTTGACAACGTTGTCAAAATGCAAAAATACTGGAAAAACGCTGTGAGAATGAATATCCAACCTCTTCGCGAGCGAGTGGCACGATAAAGCGTCATAGGGGCGGAAAGCAAAAGAAACGTCGCAATATTGTTGCGGTTGCCCCACCCAATATCCCAGTATGAGCCCGCATACTCTTCTGGATTAACGTTCGAGCGCAAAACTATGATTAACATCTGCAAACACACCGCAAGTCCTATCCACATTAAAACCTTCGCAAAATAACCTGCATAGTCGATTTTGTCGTCTTTTTTGGTAAAATTGGTAAAAATCAAATAGATTGCAAGCACGCCGACGCCAAGTGCAATCGCATTTGGCAAGCCCTGTATATAACCTTGTTTCGAGATAACTCCGACGCCACCGAGCAACAGTGCAACGCTGACCGCAAGTTGCGGAAAAAACAATTTTCCCAACACAAACTTTTGTTTTGTTGCAACAAGCACATGAACGTTTCTTGCAATAAAAACCGCCATAGCAACGCCAAGAGGAATAAATGTCGGCCAAAGATGAGAGTACTCGTCAAGACTGTTGCGATAAATCATGAGCATTGCTCCGAACGCATTGACGAGAAGCGGCAAAACGTCGTCCGAAAAAGCCAACACCACGCTTGAGACGAGAATGTGTGCGACAAAACCGTACGTTGCATTTTGCACCGCCCAAGCAGAAACGACGATTGCCAACACAAAGAACACGTACCAGTCGGTATAAATAAATTTTCTTACGACGTCCTGCGCAAACAGGAAACTTTTTTTGATTTTGTTCATATCATCTCTCTCAAAAGTGTTTCGTAAAACAAGCGACGAGTTGCCAAAATATGCCAAATGCTTTGGCATGCGACAATAATTGTTTAATCGAAACTCTTTCAATAAAAAACGTCGGGCGCACACAGCGCCCACAATGCAGAATCAGTCGATATTGATGACGATTTTGCCGTATTGATACGGATATTTCACGCAGTTTTCCACAACTTTCGGAACCTCCTCAAAGTTGGCTTCCGCGCCTATTATGCCGTCCGTTTTAACAACCTTGTTTGCGAGCAAGTTGATTGCCGACGACATGCACCCGTCACCGTTTGACACGCCCTTGATCGTGAGTTGCTTTTTGAGGATCGGACATGCGTCGATGGAATGTTTTGCGCGAGTTGCGTACCCTGCAATGATGACGTCGCCCTTATGTTTGACAAGACGGATTGCGGAGTTTATATCCACGCTTTCGCCCGCAAAGACTGCTGCCTCGCTCATACGACCGCCGGTGATTTCCTCGACGCAACGCTCAAGGTTGTCGTAGGTCGGATTGAACGTGTAGCAAACGCCCCACTTTTGAGCAAGCGCGAGTTTGTCAACGTCAAGGTCGATGAGAATCGGCACAAACTGATAGTAACTTGCCATTTGCGCGATAATCAAACCGAGAGTGCTTGCGCCAAGCACGACGATATAGTCGCCTTTTTCAAGGTCCAACGCTTCAAAAACGTTGTCTCCCATGGCGATATATTCGGCAAACAAAGCCTCTTCGTCACTCACGCCGTCGGGCAGAACAAACACGTTTTCAAGCGGCACGCAGACAAAATCACGAAGCAAACCGTCAACGTCCACGCCCATTGTCCTCACCACATCCGCACCGTGATCCTGCACGGTGACGTATGGACTGACAACCACGCGCGAACCGAGTTTAAGTCCGCTGTCATCGTCCGCTTCGGACACAAACGCAACCGCCGAATGTCCTGCAATCACGGACTCTCCTTTCGGAAGAGAAGCAAACGTCGCCATATCCTGTGAAGATACGGCAACTTTGGACAATTTGAGCTTGACTTGTCCGTCTTGTTTTGGGCAAACGCTCTCAACAAGCGTCACGCCGTCATCCTTGTTTATGCGCCATTGTTTCATAATGATAACGATTATAACATACTATAATGAATATTGCAACCCTAAACAAAAATCATCACCATTGACAATATCATTGATTGCAATCTCGTCGCAATCACTTCTCCAACACTCTCACATAGCCTTCTGCCTGTGCAGGTTTTTCCGTGCTTATCTGCCACTTTTCACGCGCGATGTCGTCGTTGCGATAGAAATATATCTGCTTGTCTTTCCATATATAACGC
>CAVABL010000092.1:0-5317 GCA_963586735.1 Firmicutes bacterium TM09-10 | reverse complement strand
GTATTGCAACGCCGTTTGACACTTTGAATTTTTGCGATTGGTCAATTTGAACTCTGTCAAACGAACGAAGTGCGTAATCAATTGATTTCAAGTATCTAAACGGTTCTTTTTCAAATTCATCAAGAGAAACAGTATCTTGAATTTCAAAATCGCCACTCTTGGTTCTGTGTATCGACGACATATAAGCGAGCGATCCCAATTCACACGCAAGGTCGCGAGCAATCGAGCGTATATACGTGCCGCTCGAACAAGTAATTTCAAAAGCGTATTCGCTTTGAGCAAGTTCGTACGGTTTGCCGTCAAGGTCAAAATCAACTCTTTTAATGCCGTATACGGTGACTTTTTTCGGCTTTAAATCGACCTCGATTCCCTTTCTTGCCAAATCGTACGCTCTCACGCCGCCGACCGATTTTGCGGAATATTGCGGCGGAATCTGGTCAATTTCGCCGTGATAACCGCTCGCAACTTCGTCAATTTGGCTTGCAGTCGGCAAAACGTCGCACTCGTCGGTGATTTTGCCAGTCGAATCGAGCGTGTCGGTTGTCTTTCCGAAAACGAAAGTCGATCTGTACACCTTGATTTTTTGCTGCATATAATCAAAAAGCCTCGTCGCATTTCCAACCGCAATGGGCAAAACACCCGTCCCGATCGGATCGAGAGTGCCGAGGTGACCGACTTTTTGCTTTTCACCGCTCGCCCGACGCAATATTCCGCGCACTTTGACGACGACGTCGCTCGAAGTCATGCCGTATGGTTTGTTGATGTTGACAAAGCCTTTCATGATATTCTGTTTTATTTGCAAAAGACATCGTTAGATTCTGTCTTTTGCAAGTTTCACAAGTTTTTCTATTATGTCATCGAGATAGCCGTTCACCCTGCATCCCGCGGCGTTTTTGTGTCCGCCTCCGCCAAACGTCATCGCAATTTCGCTTGCATCGATTCCAAATTTTGTGCGTATGCTCAACTTGAAGTTGCGCTGTCCGACTTGAGCGAGAGCGTATGCGACTTGAACGCTGTCAACCTCGATAAGTTCGCTGACGACGCCCTGTGTGTCGTCGCTCGACGTCGACGTTGCGTCAAAGTCGTCTTTCATAAAACATATGAGCGCGATTTTGTTGTCCTCGTAAAATTTCGCTCTTGACAATACGCTGTGTTTGAGACGGAATTTTTCCGCACTCGTGCTTTTGTATGCTTTGCAAATGACTTCGTTTGCGTCAAATCGATATTCGAGCAATTTGCACGCTATCTCGTGTGTGCGTTTCGTCGTGTTGGAATACGAAAAACATCCGCTGTCAGTGACGATTCCGCAAAATAAAAGTTTTGCGGTCAAAGAGTCAATCGCATCCATGGATTGCAACATCTCGAATACGATTTCGGCGCAAGCACTTGCGCTCTTGTCAACGTAGCAAAGCGGCGCAAACTTTTCAAACGACGAATGATGATCGATTGCAACGCGATCCCTCGCCGACAAAAACGATTTCATGCACTGTCCCAATCTGTCAACTGAACCCGAATCCAAACTTACGGCGAGTTCGTGCACGCGTTTTTGCGGAAATGATATTGCGTCCGTGTCAAATATGCTCGAAAAACTCTCGGGAATCGGCGAATCACAATATGCGTAGACGTCTTTGCCATCGTTTTTCAACGCGTAGTAAAGCGCAAGCATGCTCCCCAACGCGTCGCAGTCGGGGTTTGTGTGACAAAAAAGCGCAATATCGTTTGCACCATCAATCTTTTTGCATATGCTTTGAAGAACGTCTGTCATTTTTCCGATTCTTCGCTTTGCTCGATTGCTCTCTGCTCGTCCTGCTTTTTGATTTGATTGAGTATGCCGTCGATTTTTATGCTGTAATCGACGCTGTCGTCAATGAGAAAATTGAGTTCAGGCAAAAGCCTGATTTGCACGCTGTCTTTGAGCATGTTCCGGATGAACGTTTTTGAGCGGCATATCGTGTAATACGCCTCCTGCCTTTGCTCGTCATCCGAAGCATATATCGACAAATACACCTTTGCGTATTTCAAATCGGGAGTCGTGTAAACCTTCGTCACACCCACGATTGCATTGTGAAGACGCGGATCTTTCACGTCTTCGGCAATGATTTTCGTGATTTGTTTGGCGAGTTCGGAGTTGACTCTCTCCATCTTAATTTTCATCTGTTCTCTCCATTGTGAACGCTTCTATCACATCGTCGACTTTGACGTCTTGGAATGATGAAAGCATTATGCCGCAATCAAAGTTTTTCGCCATCTCTTTGACGTCGTCTTTACCGTGACGCAACGACGCAATCTCACCTGTATACTCGACTTTTCCGTTGCGGATGAGTCTTGCTTGCGCACCGCGAACGACCTTGCCGTCAATGACGTGGCAACCTGCAATCGTGCCAACACCACTGATTTTGAAGAGTTCACGCACTTCTGCAGAGCCGAGCACAACCTCTTTGAATTTGGGATCGAGCATGCCCTTGACAGCCTTTTCGATGTCCTCGATTGCGTTGTATATGATGTTGTAGAATCTAATGTCGATCTTCTTTTGCGCAGCAAGTTGCTTTGCGTTGTTGTCGGGACGAACATTGAATCCGATGATGATTGCACCCGACGTTTCGGCAAGCAACACGTCGCTCTCTTTGATGCCGCCGACCGCAGAGTGAATGATGTCGATGTTGACTTCGTCGTTGCCGAGTTTCGCAAGCGACTGTTTGACCGCTTCGACGGAGCCCTGAACGTCCGCTTTGATGATGAGTTTGACGGATTTGAGTTCGCCTTTTGAAATTCTGTCAAACAAGTCGTTGAGGGAAACCGCAGTGGATTCCGTTTGACTTGCGGCAAGTTTGAGTTTTCTCTCTTCAGCAAGTTCTCTTGCAAATTTCTCGTCAGCAACGACGTCGATTCTGTCGCCTGCTTCGGGAACGTCGTCCCAACCGGTGACCGAAACCGGCATTGACGGACCTGCCTTTTTGACTTTTCTGCCTTTGTCGTCAATCATTGCACGAATTTTGCCGGTGCAAGTGCCTGCCACGACGTTGTCGCCGACGTGCAACGTGCCCGTCTGAACGAGGATAGTTGCGATTTTGCCGAGACCTTTGTCAAGTTTTGCCTCGATGATAGTGCCTCTTGCGTTTCTGTCGGGATTTGCACGCAATTCCTCGACTTCTGCACGGACGAGGATTTGTTCGAGCAAATCTTCAACGCCCATACCGGTCCTTGCCGATACGCGCACGACGGGAGTGTCGCCGCCCCATTCCTCCGGGGTTACGCCGTTTTCTGCAAGCTGCGAAAGCACTCTGTCGGGATTTGCGCCCGCTCTGTCCATCTTGTTCATTGCAACGATGATTGGCACTTTTGCTTGCTTTGCGTGGCTGATTGCTTCAAGCGTCTGCGGCATTACGCCGTCGTCGGCGGCAACCACAAGGATTGCGATATCGGTGACTTGCGCGCCGCGGGCACGCATCGACGTGAACGCTTCGTGCCCCGGCGTATCGAGAAACGTAATCGGATTGCCGTTGAGCGAAACCGTGTACGCACCGATATGCTGGGTTATGCCACCCGCTTCGCCACCCGTGACGTTCGACTTCCTGATGTAGTCAAGCAATGACGTTTTGCCGTGGTCGACGTGTCCCATAATCGTGACAATAGGAGGACGCTGAACAAGATTTTCAAGCTCCTCAACGTCGTCGACTTCGAGTTGCGCGGTGAGAGTATCCTCAAGAGTAACGTCGGGTTTGTATTCGAGACTGATTCCGAATTCGTCGGCAACGAGTTCGGCAGTTGCAAAATCAATGCTGTCGTTGATCGTCTTCATAATGCCGAGCACAAAGAGCGTTTTGACGATCTCTGCGGCGGATTTGCCGATTTTTTCGCTCAAAGTCTTGATTGAAACGGGATCCGTTGTGATTACGGCGTTTTCGATGATGACCGTTGCGCTGTTGCCACCGCCCCTGTTTTTGTTGACTTTGTAGTTGCGAACGATTGCCTCGCCGTCTTCGTCGTAAGAGATTCTGTCGTCAATGAGATAGCCTCTCTTCATGAGAGTGCGCTTGTTCATTGCGGACTTATCGTCAAACTTGCTCGAACCTACGTTTGAATTCTGCTTGCCGCCTTTGCCTTTTTGCGTTGCCGGTTTCGGAGGAAATTGTTGCGCGGCGTTTGCAATGCTTTGAGAACTGCCGGAGCGTCTTTGGTTTTGACCTTGATTTTGCCCCTGCATCCTTTGAGACTGTCCGCCTTGATTTTGTTGAGATCTGTTGCCTCTCGGTTGTTGATAACCGCCCTGTCCGAAAACGCGGGTTTGGACCTTCGGCTTCGGCGTCGGCGGAACGTAAATTCTGCGGATTTCGCCGTTAGGCAAAATCTCTGGATTTTCCTGCGCAAGTTCAAACGGTGTCTTGGGCACGACGGTTATGTGCTGTTTCTTTGCGCCGTCCTGCTTGCTTTCCTGCTGTTTTTGAGGAGCGGATTGCGATTTTTTGTCGTCGGACTTTGAAGGAGCGTTTGCTTCGACTTTTTCGTCTTCGGCCTTTTGCTCTTTCGTCTCAACGGACTCAGCATCCCGTTTGGCTTGCGAAACATTGGAATTTTCGTCCTTTTTCGCAACGTCCTGTTTGGCGGATTTTTCTTCCGCTTTCACTTCGGCTTTCTTTTCGGATTCATTTTCGGTCTGAACGGGCTTTTCCTCGGC
Organism: Firmicutes bacterium TM09-10; assembly: GCA_963586735.1. Taxonomy (GTDB): domain Bacteria; phylum Bacillota; class Clostridia; order Christensenellales; family CAG-917; genus CAG-475. Next base: position 642 of record CAVABL010000092.1, on the reverse strand, counting down.
TTTGGCAAGTTCGGCTACTTTTGCCTCGGCGGTCGCCTTTCCGATTTGCTCTGCCTTTTGAACGAGCTCGTCGCGCTTTGCCTTGATTGACGCCATAATGGCAGCCGCTCTCGACTTTTGTCGAGAGATGTTTTCACAAAGTTCACCAAGCTTCGTCGCCTTGTACTCGCCAAGCATCTTGACGGAATCCATGTTTGCTTCTTTTTTGATTTCGGGCATATTCACCTCAATACACCGACAACCGCTTTTGCAAGGCTGTCGTTCGTTATTGCGATTGCGTTGACACCCTCGCGGTGCACCGCCTCGCAAAGACCGTCCACGATAAATACGGGACAATCCCCGATCTTCTTCAATATTCTTTCCTTGTACTTGTCGGTTGCGGAGGACGACACGAGCACCACCTTTGCAAGATTCAACTTCTCGCAAATGATATCTTCACCGTATAGCACCGAGCCCGAGCGTTGCGCAAGCCCGACGTAAGCACCGATTTTACTCATGTATCTCTCCGTAAATCTCATCGCCGACGTTGCACTTGAACGCCGCGTTGAGTATCTTTTTTTTGACAAGTTTTTCAATGCAATCTTCGCCTTTGTGCACCCAAACGCCTCTTCCGTCCGCCTGTTGCGACTTGTCGAGAAACAC
>CAVABL010000091.1:0-5422 GCA_963586735.1 Firmicutes bacterium TM09-10 | reverse complement strand
ACTTATTACGGCAAGAACAAGTCGACCAATAAGGAAAGCATTTTGAAAAAGATCACGTTCGGTCTTTTTGCATTCATCCTCGTTTGCTCGATCATCTGCTTCGTAATGTGGGGACTTATCGACTAAGTCACGTCAGAAAAAAGTATCCGAGCGGCTCGTATATCGAGCCGTTTTGTTTTATTTTGACGAATAAGGCAAAATCGGCATATGCAAACTTGAATATGTCGAAGGGTTGTAATATAATCGAATTATGATAAAAGTCGTTTCTCAAAACAAAAAAGCATACCACGACTATTTTGTCGAAGACACCTACGAGGCAGGCATCGCGCTCGTGGGGTGCGAGGTTAAATCCATACGTCTCGGGGCGGTCAACCTCAGAGATAGTTTCGTCATAATCAAAAACGGTGAAGTCTTTATGCTCGGCGCGCATATCTCTCCGTATAAAATGGGAAGTTATAACAACGTCGACCCTCGTCGCATGCGAAAACTTTTGCTCAACCGCTCCGAAATCAATAAACTGCGCGGAAAAGTCGAGCAGAAAGGGTATACGCTCATCCCCCTCAAAGTCTACTTCAAAGATGCTCTCGTCAAAATCGAGTTGGGACTTTGCCGAGGCAAAGAGTTGCACGACAAACGCGCCGCTATCAAGGAAAAGGAAAACAAACGCAATCTGCAACGCGTGATGAAAGAGTATAACAAGTGAGATTGTCGCTCGATGCTCCGCACATTTTGCGAATTTCAAAAGAAAAATAATTTTTTGCGCCTATGCGCAACGAGGTAAATATGAAAAGAATCGAAACGACGTGCGTTCAGGGCGGATATACCCCTAAGAACGGCGAGCCGAGGCAAATCCCTATCATTCAAAGCACGACTTTTAAATACGACACGAGCGACGATATGGCAAAATTGTTCGATCTCGAGGCAAGCGGATATTTTTACACTCGTCTTCAAAATCCAACCAACGACTACGTCGCGGCAAAAATCGCCGAACTCGAGGGCGGAAGCGCAGGTATGCTCACGTCGTCGGGGCAAGCGGCAAACTTCTACGCCGTGTTCAACATCGCAAACGCAGGCGACCACGTCATTGCAGTCAGCGCAATATACGGCGGTACGTTCAACCTCTTCAACGTCACGATGAGAAAAATGGGCGTCGACTTTACGTTCATCTCGCCCGATAGCACCGAGGAGGAAATCGACGCCGCGTTCAAACCGAATACGAAAGCGGTTTTCGGCGAAACAATCGCAAATCCCGCGCTCAGAATGTTCGACATCGAGTTGTTTGCAAAAGTCGCGCATAAGCACGGCGTGCCGCTCATCGTGGACAATACGTTTGCAACGCCGATAAATTGCCGTCCTATCGAGTGGGGCGCGGATATCGTCACTCACTCAACGACGAAGTATCTTGACGGACACGGCGCAACCGTCGGCGGCGCAATCGTTGACGGCGGCAAGTTCGACTGGATGGCGCACAAGGATAAATTTCCCGGACTTTGCACTCCCGACGACAGCTATCACGGCATAACGTATGCGGAAAAATTCGGCATGGGCGGCGCATTCATCACAAAGTGTACCGCTCAACTCATGAGGGATTTCGGATCTATCCAAAGTCCGCAAAACGCATTTTTGCTCAACCTCGGAATCGAGAGTTTGCATGTGCGTATGGCGAGACACTGCGAAAACGGTCTTGCGGTTGCAAAATACCTTGCGAGCGATCCGAGAATCGCATGGGTGAAATATCCTTCGCTCGAGGGAGACAAGGACTTTGAACTTGCAAAGAAATATTGCCCGAACGGAACGTGCGGCGTTGTGAGTTTCGGCGTGAAGGGCGGAAGAAAAGCGGCGGAAGAGTTTATGAAAGGACTCAAAGTCGTTGCAATCGAAACGCACGTTGCGGACGCGCGCAGTTGCTGCTTGCATCCGGCAAGTTCAACGCATCGTCAACTCACCGACAGCGAGCTCGTCGAGGCAGGCGTATCGCCCGATCTCGTGCGCCTTTCATGCGGAATCGAAAACGCACAAGATCTCATCGAAGATATCAAACAGGCACTTGACTGTGCAAAAATAGAGGCATAAACCCTCGATTGCGTCATATAGGTGAAAATATGCCGATTATAATTCCAAAAGGTTTGCCAGCATATAAAAGTCTTACGGACGAAAAGATTTTCGTCATGGACGAGGCGCGTGCAGTGAGGCAGGATATACGTCCCATCGAGATTGCTATTCTCAACCTCATGCCAACGAAGGAAACAACCGAAACCCAACTCATAAGACTGCTCAGCAACTCGCCCCTTCAAATCAACGTCACGCTCATAAAGACGGATTCGTACGAGCCGACTCACGTGTCGGTGGGACATATGATCCGCTTTTATAAGTCGCTCGACGAGATCAAAAAAATGAAGTTTGACGGCATGATCGTCACCGGCGCACCCGTTGAAACAATCGATTTCGAGGATGTCAAATATTGGAAGGAACTTGAACAAATCATAGATTTTGCAGACAAAAACGTCACGAGCACAATATATATTTGCTGGGGCGCACAAGCCGCACTCTATCACAAATTCGGCATCAACAAGATAAACCTGCCCGAAAAACTTTTCGGCGTGTATCCTTCTCACGCCGTCGTTGCCAACGATATGCTCCTCAAGGGTATGGACGACACGTTTTTTATCCCCGTGTCGCGCCACACGCGCATCGATGAGGTCGCACTCAAAAATGTGCCGCAAATCAAAATCCTCGCCGAATCCGACGACGTCGGCGTTGTCATCGCAAAAACAAGAGATAATAAGTCGTTTTTCTTCACCGGACACAGCGAATACGACCGCTATACACTCCACAATGAGTACGTCCGCGACCTTGAAAAAGGCTTGCCGATCCATAAACCCGTCAATTATTTCGTCGGCGATTCACTCGACAAAGTGGATATGAAGTGGCGTTCTACGGCGAATTTGCTGTTTTATAATTGGTTGAATTATTATGTTTACCAAGTCACTCCATTCAACCTATAAGCCATCATTGAGCGAATAGCTGTGTCAAAGCCTCGCACTCAAACAGTCATGTACAAAAAGTACACTCCTGTCTGATTGCGAGGCTTTTCCTTGCTCTTCATCACAATGACGACTTATAGGACTGAATGGGGGAAAATTGATTGCCAACTCATGTACGGAAGTGCATTGGGGGGGCGTGCGGATGCCTCACTGCGTTACTCATCTGTTTGGGGCGTTTACAAATTGAATGGAGAATAATTATAATGAATTTCATTCTTCACCGATTTGGTGCGTTTATGGAAATGAATGAGTGTAAGGCGAGCATCCGATAGTCAAAGTACGCTCCTGTTTGATTGCGAGGCTTTTCCTTGCTCTTCATCTCAATGACGATTTATAGGAATGAATGGGGAAAATTGCTTGTCAATATATGTGCACGGTGCATTGGGGTTGCGTTCGTGGTGGTATATTGTTGTAAGTGCGTCATAAAAAAGCACGCAAAAGTTGCGTGCTTGTGAGTCGTTTGCGTGTGTGAATATTATTTGTAGTTTTGGATAAATCTCTTGAAGAAGGCAACGCATTGTTCAATCGATTTGATGTCGACGTTCTCGTTTGAGGCGTGCATGCCGCCGAGTTGGTCAAACGAGAGAGGGCAGGGGGTGCAACGTATTGCGTTGGTTGCGATTTGTTGCATGATGCGGCAATCCGTGCCACCAAACATGAGGTATGGCACGACGGCGACATCGGGGAACATCTCGTTGAGTGCTTTTTTGTACATGTTGTAACCCTCGCCGTTTATGTCGATCATCGGGGACGCTTCACGGGATTGCAAAACCTCCATTTCGAGATCGTATTTTTTGGCGATTTTGCGCAGTTTTGCAAAGCAATCCTCGCTCTTGTCCGTCGGCGCAAAGCGCAGATTGGCGACAACCCATGCGTCTTGGGGAATTACGTTCGGCGCGGACGCTCCGCCCGACATCGTGAACACCATTGTCGTTGCAAACATGCTGTTGCCGTAGGACGCGTTGATTTTTGGAGCGAGCCTCGAAACCCACCATCCGTTGACGCCTATCGTCTTGCAAAACGCTTTGAGAGGGGTGGAAACGGCGTCTCCAAGCCCGTAAATCATCGCTTTTGCCGCTTTGGACATCCTCGGTTTAAACACGGTGTGATGTTCGCAATAGTTGACGAACGCTGCAAGCCTTGCTATCGGCGTGCGCTTCGGCGGTTGAGAACTGTGACCGCCTTTGCTGTGCGCAACGAATTTGACGTCGGCATAGCCTTTTTCCAATATTCCGACTGCGGCAACGTCTTTTTTGATGAATTTTGTGACTTTTTTGATGATCGCGCCGCCTTCGTCAATGACCAGAAACGGCGTTATGCCTTGCGACTTGAACCAGTCTCTTGCCATGCTCGCGCCCGGACCGGAAGTCTCCTCGTTGTCGCTGTAGCTGAGATACACGTCCTGCTCGGGAACAAAACCCTGCTCGATGAGCTCGTCAACCGCTTGTATGGTGGAAAAAAGAGTGTTTTTGCAGTCCATTGCGCCTCTGCCGTACACCTTGCCGTCAACGACCGTCGCGCTGAAGGGAGGATATTTCCAATCGCCGCCGACCGCAGGAACGACGTCCTGATGTGCCATAAGCACGAGGGGACGAGCAGAAGATTTGCCGCTCCATTTGTATAAGAGTACGTCGCCACCGACCGCTATCTTTTGGCACGCCGCCGTGACGTGAGGAAATTGCTCGTCAAGCACCTTGTGAAATGCATCGAAATATTCGTGTCCGCTGTTGGTGACAGTGGGGCATTGAATGAGTTTTGCAAAACTATCCACGTAGCCGTTTTGGTTTTTCATCGTTTACCTCGCAGGTTCAAAGTATATCAATATTATACAACGCCCCTTGCAAATAGACAAGTGTAAATTTTTGAACGGAAAGCGCAAAACCCTTGCGGAAACAGATAAATTGAAAAAATATCGGCCGCCAAATACAAAATTTTAAAAATCAGTTGCACAAACCGCACTTTTATGGTATATTCAATCTTGCGCCGGCGTGGTGAAACTGGCAGACGCGCTGGACTCAAAATCCTGTGGACTAATCATCCGTGTCGGTTCGAGTCCGACCGCCGGCACCAACGAAAAAACAACCTTGCAAACAACCGTGAGGTTGTTTTTTCATATGTCCGCCCAAGGAGGAATGCTTGCATGCCGACAGAGGCGGATATATGAAAAAATGAGCGCATAAGTGCGATTGCAAGGTTGTTTGAGAGTGCCGTAGGCGGTATTGTATACCGCACGGCACCAAACAAGAATAAAACGAACCCGAGAGATATCTCTATGGCGTTTTTTGAAAATATCTTGACTTTTTAAAATGAATGTGCTAAAATGTGTACCGATAAAAATAAGATACTTGATCCACGATACAGGAGTGCACTCTGATACG
>CAVABL010000090.1:0-5503 GCA_963586735.1 Firmicutes bacterium TM09-10 | reverse complement strand
CTTGGCAAAGGCATCGTGGCGGCGTCCCTCGGCAGACTGTTGAAATCGGCAGGCTACAGCGTGTATATCGAAAAATTCGATCCCTACATGAACATCGATCCCGGCACACTCAATCCCACGCAACACGGCGAAGTGTTCGTCACACAGGACGGAGCGGAAACAGACCTCGACCTCGGGCACTACGAACGCTTCATCAACGAAAATCTCACCAAGAGTTCCACACTCACGAGCGGCAAGATTTATCAAAACGTGCTCAACAAGGAAAGAAATGGCGAATACGGTGGCAAGACGGTGCAAATCATTCCGCACGTCACAAACGAAATTAAACAACACATTCTCGACACTGCGTCGGAATCGGGCGCGGATATCCTCATCACCGAAATCGGCGGCACCGTCGGCGACATCGAAAGTCAGCCGTATCTCGAAGCCTTGCGCCAATTCAGCCTTGACGTCGGCAGAGAGAATTGCGCGTTCGTGCACGTGTGCCTGCTCCTTTATATGTCGTGTTCGGACGAATTCAAGTCAAAACCCGTGCAACACTCCGTGCGTGAACTTCAACGTTTCGGCATATTTCCCGACGTCGTGGTTACGCGCTCGGACAAAACGCCTCCCGAAGAAATCATCAAAAAAATCTCGCTGTTCTGCTCAGTTGACGAGGACGCGGTTGTGCCGAGCACAACGGTGAAATGCCTCTACGACGCCCCGATTATGCTCTATCGCAACGGACTTTACAAAGCGGTGAGCAAAGCACTCTCGCTGGACGGTAAATGCGATCTTTCGGATTGGAAAAAGAAAGTTGCGGATCTCAAAATCAAATCCGTAAAAACAAAAATCGCAATCGTCGGCAAATACGTGTCATTGCGCGACTCGTACATCTCGCTGGTTGAGGCAATCAAGCACGCCGGCGGCGCAAACAAAACGGGCATAGACCTCAAGTGGATAGACAGCGAAACCGTCACGACCAAGAACGTTGCGGAAAAACTCAAAGACGTGGACGGCATCATCATCCCCGGCGGTTTCGGTTCAAGAGGCGTTGAGGGTATGATTGTCACGTGTAAATATGCGCGCGAACACAAAATCCCCTATCTCGGCATATGCCTCGGCATGCAAGTCACCGTCATCGAATACGCTCGCGACGTGCTCGGAATCAAGGACGCCACAAGCGGTGAATTTTCAGAGGGCGGCAGTCACATCATCGACATCCTCCCCGACAAAAAAGGAAAGAAAATCGGCGGCACGATGCGCCTCGGGGCATATCCGTGCGCGCTCAAAGACGGCACGAAAATCAAAGAAGCCTACGATGAAAAAAACCTCATTGAAGAAAGACACCGCCACAGATACGAATTCAACTCCGACTATCTCGACGCGTTTGAAAAAGGCGGACTTGTGATAAGCGGAAAATCCCCCGACGGACGCATCGTCGAAACGGTGGAAGTCGGCAATCACCCCTTCTTTGTCGGCGTGCAATTCCACCCCGAATTCACATCTCGTCCCGAGGTTGCCAATCCGATTTTTGCCGCCTTCGTCAAAGCAGCAAAAGCAAACAAAAAATAATATTCTTGTTTTCATCCGAAAACAAACCGTAACCGACAAAAAGAGCGTTCATCACGCTCTTTTTTCAATATAAACCTTTGATTGCGTCATTGCTCGTCGTTGCCGACGCAAACTTCGCGTTGCCGTTTTTTCTCGTTTTCGGCTGTTCGGATTTCAAGTTGCGTCCGATATTCCAAACAAATTTTTGAACGTTGAAAAATCAATATTCCGTGTAAATTTGCCAAAAATGCTTTTTAATTGCAAATTGTTGGGCAATACGCTTTGCTTTGAGGGATTTTTTGAGTATAATCTTCGTATACGTCGTTTTTGTACGTTGAACAAACCTTTTTGGGAGTATATATGAAAAACCAAACCATTCTCGTCCTGGATTTCGGCGGACAGTATAAGGAACTCATCGCGCGCTCTGTGCGCAGGATGAACGTGTATTCTGTCGTTGAGCCGTGCAGCATTTCAGAGGAAAAACTCAAGGAGATCAATCCTATCGGCATAATCTTCACGGGTGGGCCTAACAGCGTGTATCTTGACGATTCGCCGCGTTGTTCAAAGGCGGTGTTCGATCTCGGCGTGCCGATTTTGGGCATTTGCTACGGCATGCAATATCTGGCGCACTTCTTTGGCGGTATCGTCAAAAAAGGCGACGTGCGAGAGTATGGTCAAACAAAAGTTTTCATTGACGACTGCTCAATTTTCAAGGGGCTCGGCAAGGAAGAAGAGATGCTCATGAGCCACACCGACTACGTTGCCAAAGTGCCCGACGGTTTCAAGGTTGTCGCAACCACGGCGGATTGCCCGTGCGCCGCAATCGCAAACGAGCAAAAACGTCTTTTCGGCGTACAGTTCCACCCCGAAGTCGAACGTTCGATAAACGGCGAAAAAGTGCTTGAAAACTTTGTCATCGACGTGTGCGGCGCAACGCGCGACTACTCCCTTGACGACTACATCCAAACGCAAATCAAACTCATCCGCGAAAAAGTGGGCGACAAAAAAATTCTTCTCGGGCTTTCGGGCGGTGTGGACAGTTCGGTCGTTGCCGCGCTCATAAGCAAGGCGATCCCCGATCAACTCCTTTGCGTGTACGTCGATCACGGTTTCATGCGCAAGGACGAAACGAAGCAAATCAAAGAAGCGTTTGCACCTCTGCCGCTCAAACTGGAAGTCGTCGACGCAAGCGAAAAATTCCTCTCAAAAATCGCAGGCGTAACCGATCCAGAACGCAAAAGAAAAATCATCGGCGAAGAGTTTGTCAAAACGTTTGCGGAAGTGTCGAGCGCGCAAAAGGGATATGATTTCCTCGCGCAAGGCACGATATATCCCGACGTCATCGAATCGGGCGCAAACAACTCGGCAAACATCAAGAGCCATCATAACGTCGGCGGTCTGCCAAAAGATATGCCGTTCATCGGACTTGTCGAGCCTCTTCGCGGACTCTTCAAAGACGAGGTGCGCATAATCGGCAAAAAATTGGGACTGCCTGACTATCTCGTCAATCGTCAACCCTTCCCCGGGCCCGGACTTGCAATCCGCACAATCGGCGAAATCACCAAAGAAAAACTCGACCTCTTGCGTGACGCGGACGCAATCATGCGCGAAGAACTCGACGCAAGCAACGTCAAGGCGGATCAATACTTTGCCGTGATGACCGACACTAAATCCGTGGGCGTAATCGGCGACTATCGCAACTACGGCTACGTCGTCGTGCTGCGCGCCGTCACCACGTCGGACTTTATGACGGCGGAATACACTCGCCTGCCCTACGAACTCCTCACAAAGATAGCATCGCGCATCGTCAACGAAGTGCACGGCATAAGCAGAGTGTGTTATGATATAACCGGGAAGCCTCCGGCGACTATCGAATGGGAGTAAAATTTTATTTGCTCCTTGCAATGACGCTCTCTGCGCTATATCACTGATTGCGACATCGTCGCAATCAGTCGCTGCAACGCAGTTTCAATATCATTCTTTGAAAACTCAGAGGAAATATGCAAAACATCACTGTGAAAATCAAAAAACTGAATGACAACGCAATCCTCCCAAAATACGCCACGCCGTATGCGGCGGGGGCGGACTTGTATGCGTGCGAAGGCAAAGACATTGCGGTTGAACCGCACAAGACCGTTTTCGTGCACACGGGCGTTGCGATTGCCGTACCCGACGGGCTTGTCGGACTTGTGTATGCAAGAAGCGGACTCGCAAGCAAGCGGTCTCTTGCGCCGGCAAACAAGGTTGGCGTCATCGATTGCGACTATCGCGGCGAAATCATAGTGTCACTTCACAACCATTCGGACGAGGTGCAGACGATTGCCGACGGCGAGCGCATTGCTCAACTTGTGATTGCGCCCTGTTACACCGCTGATTTCGTCGAGGGCGAACTTGACGACACGGCGCGCGGAGCAAACGGTTTCGGAAGCACCGGCAAGATGTGAGCGTTTGTACGAGCGCATAAATCGCAAAAAACCGTGTTTTTTGTGCCGAAAAGAGTTTTTAAGCGCGTGTTTTAAGGAAATTTTAATAAATTTTCAAAAATCGACGAAAAATCTTTTGACAAAATCGCAAAGTGGCGATTATTATGGATATATAAAATAAAGCAAAGGAGTGAAACGAGGTTATGACAATAACGCTTGCATCCGTTCTCGTCGTAATAGTGCTTGTTATTTTGGGACTTATTCTTGGAAAAGAGCCTCGTTTTCATCGTACTAAATAATTTTGGTAAAGTAAAAACGCAAGGCTCTCAAAAAACAAATTTTGAGAGCTTCTTTTTTTTATCTTGACAACAAAAAAACGAAATCCGAATTTAAAGGAGAAACGATATTATGAAAAAAGTCAGCTTGAAACTTGTCGTGGCAGCAGTCCTCACACTCGTTGTGAGCGCAACGTGCCTGTGCGCATGCAACAACAAAAACTATGCAGAAAAGAACACCGCCTACTACATCGGCGCGTCCGGACCTTTGACGGGCTCTGCGGCGACCTATGGCAAGGCGGTTGAAAACGGCGCAAATCTTGCAGTGAAAGAGATCAACGCAAAGGGCGGAGATCAATTTTTCTTCAAAATGTTCGACGACAAGGCAAGCACGTCGTCCGTCGGCACTAACTTTGCCACACTCTACGAGGGCGGAATGCAAGTGTCTTTGGGCGCGGTGACTTCTGGTTCGTGCCTTGAATACAAAACCTACGCAAAGGACAAGAACGTGTTTTGTCTTTGCCCGTCGGCAACGGCAGACAAAGTCACGGAAAACGCTGCAAATATGTTTCAGATGTGCTTCTCGGACAGCAATCAGGGCACGGTTGCGGTGAATTGGATGAAAACAGAAAAGGATGACGGCTCAATCAACGTGGCAAAAACGACACGTATCGGCGTTTTGTATTGTTCAAACGACGCCTACAGCACGGGCATCTACACCAACTTTGCCTCCGCCGCGGCTTCCAACGGATACACGATCGCAAAAACTGCGTCCTTCACCAACGACGCAGAGGGCAATCCCCCGACGGATTTCAGCACGCAAGTCGGCACTTTGCAGGATTGCGAGTTCATCTTCATGCCGATCTATTACACTCCTGCCGCAACGTTCATGAAAGCGGCGCAAACCAGCGGTATGTCGGCGGACACGGTGTTCTTCGGTTGCGACGGCTTTGACGGAATCGACACGATGGAGGGTTTTGACATCTCCACGATCAAACAAGAAGTGTCAATGCTCTCCCACTTCAAAGCGGACGCGGACGATCAAAAAGTGAAAGACTTCGTTGCCGCCTACAAGGCAGAATATAACTTGACACCAAATCAGTTTGCCGCTTCGGCATACGACTGCGTGTATGCGATTGCAAAGGCTATCTCGACGGCAAAACAAAACGGCAAAGACGTTCCCGTCACAATCTCGGCAAGCGATATGTGCGCGATTTTGCAGGAAACTTTTGTAAGCAGCGACTTCTCTTTTGAGGGCGTCACGGGCAACCC
>CAVABL010000089.1:0-5585 GCA_963586735.1 Firmicutes bacterium TM09-10 | reverse complement strand
CGGGCGAATATTATGTTCGATTAAGAACGGCGCAACCTGTTTATGCTTTTCAAGAATAGCAGTCCCCATACCGTCAAACAGCATAACTACGACGTTTTTGTAGCCTTTTGCAAGCAACTTGTCGAAGTCTTCGAGCGTGTTATGCGTACACGGCGCGCCGAAACGTTTCAGCACCGAACAAGCCAAAGACACGAGAGAATCGTCGTAGTTGACGGGAATACATTTGTACATAATTCGCCTCGCAAATATTTATGGTTTTATTTTATCATAAAGCATGTCTTATCGCAAGACAAAAAAATGCGCGATTTTGCGGCATCTAACCACATAAAATCGCGCATAAATTGCACATATCGATGCTTTGCGTTACTTTGTTATTTGAGTTTGTGGATAGCCACGTCATAAGCGGCGGACGTTGCGTCTGCGATTCTGCCGACTTTCTTTGCGTCGCCAATGACGAAAAGGTTATCCACCTTGCCATCGAGTTCTTTTGCAAGCGAATTGACGGAGCGCGCGCCGAGTGAAAGCACGACCGCTTCCGCGTCGACGTGATACGGCTTGCCTTGGCTTATCGGTTTTCGATTCTTGTCGAGTTTGACAGGTTCGATGACGATACCCTTTTCGTCGATAGCGTTGAGTTTATGCGAAAGGATATATTCCGTTCCCTTTGCGTCGAGTTTCGGCACTATATCGTCGAGATGTTGGAACCACGTTCCCGGAGCGAGCGTATCCGCCATTTCCACGATTGTGACCTTGTTACCGTATTCAACGAGCATTTCGGCGGTTTCGAGTCCCGTCATACCCGAGCCGATGAGAGCGACTTTCTTGTTTTGAAGTTTGACTTCACCGCTCAGAATCTGCGTCGTAGTATACACATTTGCGAGGTTTACGCCCTCAATCGAGCGAGGTTTGACCGCGCACGCACCCGTTGCGACGATGACCGCATACGGATTGAAACTTGCGATGATTTCGGGAGTTGCCTCCGTGTTAAGACGGATTTCCGCGCCGAATTTTTCGGCGTTCGTGCGCATATCGACAAAACTCCAACCGAGTTTTTCTTTTTTCGGCGGTTTGTCTGCAAGTTGAATTTGACCGCCGATTTGATTGTCTTTTTCAAGCACGATTGCTTTGAATCCTCTTCTTCCGAGCATTTCCGCGCAAGTGAGACCGGCAACGCCTGCGCCGACGACGACCACCACTCTGCCGTTTCCGTCCTTTTGGATGTTGTCGAATTCTTTTTCTCTGCCGACGGTGGGATTGACGGCGCAATAGCCGTGATCTCCGTGATATGCGTTGTCTTGCATGCTTTGGATGCAGTACAAACAGCAAAGGCAGCGTTTGATTTCGTTTGCGTGTCCCGATTGCGCCTTTTCAGCCCAGTGCGGATCGGCGATATGCGGTCTGCCGAGTGACACGAAGTCCTGATCGCCCTCTTCGAGTTGTTTTTCTGCTTGTTCGGGCGTGCGGATGAGGTTTGCGGCGATGACGGGGATATTGACCTCTTTTTTGACAGCCGCGGCAAGATACTTTCTCCAACCGCACTCGAAGCTCGTCGGTTCGAGCCAATAGTTGAACGTGTCGTACGCCGCGCTCGAAACGTCGATTGCGTCAACGCCCATATCCGCGATAGCCTTTGCGTATTTCAAGCCCGTGTCGAAGCCGTAGCCTTTGCCGGGTTTTCCGATTTTGTCGTAGAATTCGTCAAGCGTAAGGCGCACGATGACGGGATAATCTCCGCACTCTTTGCGGATTCCCTCAACGATTTCTTTGAGGAAACGGAGGCGGTTTTCAAAACTTCCGCCGTACTCGTCAGTTCTGTGATTGGTGTTCGGTGAAAGGAATTGTTGAATGAGATATCCGTGAGTGCCGTGAAGTTCGACGCCGTCGATACCTGCCTTTTGGCAGCGCACCGCGCCGTCCACAAACTGACGGATGACCTGTTTGACTTCCCTATGACTCAACGCGCGCACTCTGCCGCCCGCAAAATAACTCGGCTCGCACTTTGACGCCGACACCGACGAAAGCGTAAGATTGTGTTTTGACATGAACGGAGCGATTTTCGGCGCAACGTTGAAGAGCATTTTGGGGAATTTTTTGCACATTCTCGTCATTGCGATGCACACCGGCACCGTGCCGATTGCAAGGCCGACGTTCTGACGACCGGGATGATGCAGTTGCACGAACAGTTTTGCGCCGTGCTTATGTATACGCTCGGCAAACTCGTGAAGTCCGGGGATTTGATAATCGTGACTTGCGCCGAGTTGGGCAAACGCCGCCGCACCGTGCTTGTCGTTGATACGCGTGATTTCGGTGATGATGAGTCCCGTTCCGCCCTTTGCGCGCTCCTCGTAGTAGTCCATGAGTTGCTCGGTGACGCATCCGTCAAACTGACCGAATCCCATAAGCATAGGCGACATGACGATGCGGTTTTTGATTTCGCAATTGCCTATTTTCATAGGCGAGAAAAGCATTTTATATTCCATAATTCTCCCTGACCTGAACGGCCAATATCATATTTATCGTATCAATTGTAGCATAAAACGGCAATGCATGCAAGACAAAAACGTAACTTGTTAATCAATCGCAACGACCCGTATATATTCGGATATATTTTTTAAATCGCTTTTCGTTTTTATATTTTCGCTCGACCGCACTCGCACACTTACATGATTTTATTGTTTGTGCGCGCGTTTTCCGCAACGAATTATAAATTATTCGTCAGCTTAAACGCTTTCACGGTGTTTGCAAGCAACATCGTCACCGTCATAGGTCCGACGCCGCCAGGGACAGGCGTAATATACGAGCATTTCGGCGCGACGTTTTCAAAATCGACGTCGCCGCAAAGTTTGCCGTTTTCGTCTCTGTCCATACCCACGTCTATGACGACAGCGCCATCCTTGACCATATCCGTAGTCAAAAATTTCGCTTTGCCTATCGCAACGCAAAGGATGTCCGCTCTTGAGGTTATATCCGCAAGATTCTGCGTTTTAGAGTGGCAAATCGTCACGGTGCAGTTTCTGTCGAGCAGCAGTTGCGCAAGAGGTTTTCCCACGAGGTTTGAGCGTCCCACGACGACTGCGTTTTTGCCTTCGAGTCGAACGCCGTAAAAATCGAGGAGTTTCAGCACGCCGAGCGGAGTGCAAGCAACAAGACCGTCCCTTCCCGTCCACAGTCTGCCCTTCTGCACGTAGTGGCAGCCGTCGACGTCCTTGTTAGGATCGATGAGATCGAGCAGCGCGTTTTCGTCGAGGTGTTTGGGAAGCGGAAGTTGCAAAATCATCCCGGTGACCTCGGGATTTTCGTTGAGGGATTTAATCGTGTCCGCAACCTCGTCAAACGAACTTGCCGCAGGCATTTTTCGCAAGAACGACTTGATCCCGACATCGTCGCAAGCCTTGATTTTGTTGCGCACGTACACCTCGGAGGCGGAATCGTCGCCCACGAGAATGACCGCAAGCCCGACAGGATATTTGCAATTGAGGGATTTGAGGTTTTCCACCTCGTTTTTGATTTGTTGTCTTGTGACCTGCGCCACGAGTTTTCCGTCGATAATTTGCATAGACACACCTCAATGCTATTATAACATCAAAAAACGCGTTGTCAAAGCATATTCGTTCAAGGCGCAAAAACCGAGAGGGCAACAAAATTCGCAATGAATGTTGACAATATTAAATAAAGTTATATAATAAAATACGCAAAAAGGAGCAAATATGGACAATTGGGCAGTAGTCGATTGGACGAAAGACGTTTGGCATTTCGTTGTCAGAATGGTTATCGCAGTGATATGCGGTCTTGCAATCGGCTTTGAAAGGAAATCGAGAAGCAAAGAGGCAGGCATCCGCACGCACGCGATAGTATGTTTGGCGTCGTGCCTGTTTATGATATTGTCAAAATATCTTGCCGCGCCGCTTTTCAGCGACATATCCGGCAGTTCGTTTGACGGAGACGCAACGAGAATTGCATCTCAAGTTGTCACGGGCATCGGCTTTTTGGGCGCAGGCATAATCATGTACAGACGAGACGTCATGCACGGTTTGACAACCGCGGCAGGCGTATGGGCAACAGCGGCGATAGGCATGGCGGTCGGCAGCGGTTTTGTGGTGACGGGCGTATGCGCAACGGCGATGATACTGCTTTTGCAACTCATCTTCCACCTCCCCATCAAAGCGTTCACGACAAGGCATATTGCGCTCGTAAAGATGCAAATTTGGGTTGAAAACGACGACATTTTGCCGCAAATCATGGAAAGACTCGGCTCAAAAAAAGTCAGTTCCTACAAGGCGAAACTTGTCGGTGAAAGTTTGATTGCGTCGGTTGAAGTCGCAACCGCGGAGGAACTCGATCCCAACAAATTCAACGCCCTTATGCGTGAATTCCCCAATCATCTTTTGTCGATAGAACGCACCGACGAATGACAAACGCCCGATTAGACGTCAAAAAGCAGTCTTGAAAGACTGCTTTTTTCATATCCGCAAGATTTCGGATTTTTTCAAAACCGCGCTTTATCTCAACAAATTTTATTTATAGGATTATTCTGCAAAAACGCGCGCACGTTGTCCTCTGTCGCATGCATGAGTCGCACCCTTGCCTCAACGCTCGCCCACGCCATATGCGGAGTGATTATACAGTTTTTCGCATGCACGAGCGGATTGTCTGCCTTCGGAGGTTCGTTTGTCAAAACGTCGAGCGCCGCGCCTGCGATTCTGCCCTCGTTGAGCGCGTTTGCAAGTGCCTGCTCGTCCACAAGACCGCCTCTTGCCGTGTTTATTAAATACGCCGTCGGTTTGAACAGCGACAAACTCTTCTCGTTTATCATAAGTTTCGAGCCGTCGTTGAGCGGACAATGCAGCGTCACGAAATCGGATTTTTCGAACAACTCTTCTCTGCTCACGCAATCCTCGACGGGCGTTCTCGTGCTGACGAGCACGTTCATTCCAAACGCTTTTGCAATCTCGGCAACTCTCTTTCCGATGCTGCCGTAGCCGACGATTCCGAGCGTCTTGCCGTACAGTTCGTGCAGCGTGTCGAGCGTATACGCAAAATCCTTGCAATTTTGCCAGTCGCCTCTCAAAACGGAAGCGGTGTGCAAACTCAACTTACACGCAAATTCAAGGATAAACGCAAAAGTGAGTTGCGCAACGGAATTCGTGCTATAATACGGCACGTTGCAAACGGTGATTCCGAACTCCCTTGCCGCCTCTATATCCACGATATTGAACCCCGTGGCAAGAATGGTGATGAGTTTGAGGTTTTTACATTCCGCGAGCAGTTGCCTGTCCATCACGATTTTGTTTATTAGCAAAATATCGGCGTCCTTTGCTCGCGCAAGAACGTCCTCGGTTTTCGTGGTATCGTAGTATGTGACGTCGCCAAATTGATTCAGAAAATCAAAATTCAATTCCTTACCCTTTGCCGTCGCCCCGTCAAGAACAACAATATTCATAACGATTCTTTTTTTATTTTACGTCAAAACGCCACACCGTCGGACGCGCTTTTATCGTCCGAGCGCAGTGCGTATACCGTCGCTGAAAAAAAACGACGTCACTCTTCCACCAACTTTCTTTTTCTGTCGTTGATGATTGCAAGGC
>CAVABL010000088.1:0-5607 GCA_963586735.1 Firmicutes bacterium TM09-10 | reverse complement strand
TCCTTGAAGATACGTACAACTTTTTTCACACCCGGATTCGTTGTTTTCTCGTGGCTGTTTGACACTTTGATTTTTGGCACGAGCGTGCCGTTTTCTTCGAGAGCGCAGAGTTTGTAAACGCCGCCGAGTGATGCGTTGTTGTAACTCGTGATGAGTTTCGTGCCGATGCCGTAAACGTCGATTTTTGCATCCTGCGAATTGAGCGCAAGCAATATATCCTCATCGAGATCGTTTGTTGCAAATATGAGACAATCCTCATATCCCGCCTCGTCAAGCATAATTCTTGCCTTTCTGCTCAAATAAGCAAGGTCACCGCTGTCGAGTCTTATTCCTATGGGGTTGTGCCCCGTCGCTTTGAGTTTGTCAAAGACTTTGATTGCGTTGGGAACGCCGCTTTTGAGCGTGTCGTAAGTGTCCACAAGGAGCAAACAATTGTCGGGATATATTTCGGCATATTTTTCAAATGCTTCGAGTTCGGAATTGAACGACATAACCCAACTGTGCGAATGCGTGCCTGTGACGGGGATTCCGAACAATTTGCCCGCGACGACGTTTGATGTCGTCCTCGAGCCTCCTATGCAAGCGGCGCGAGCGCCGTAAATGCCTGCGTCGGGACCTTGCGCTCTACGCAGTCCGAATTCGCTGATTTTGTTTTTGGTGCATTCCTTAAGTCTTGCAGCCTTTGTCGCAATGAGTGTTTGATGGTTTATGAACGTAAGCAACGCGGTTTCAATGTTGCGCCTGCCAAAGCGGTGCGGACACGGTGAGAATAGGTTCATAAGGAAACACCATCGTTCCCTCTGGCACTGCTTTGATGTCTCCGGTGAATCTAAAATCTTTGAGCGCACTCAAAAATTTCTCGTCAAAGATTTTGAGCGAGCGCAAATATTCGATATCACTGTCGTCAAAGTGGATATTGAGGATATAATCTATCGCCTGTTCGAGCCCTGCGGCAATGGCGTAGGAATATCCGCCGTTTCCTCTGTAAAATATATCGAAAACCGCCCTTTTCCCGTCAAGATTGCAAAGGCGATATCCGTTCATCATCGTGAGTTGATAAAGGTCTGTCAACAACGTAAGGTTGTTGGCCTTGATGCGTTCGGTCGTATAGTTTTTAGTCATTTTTCACTCCCGCAACTTAATATTGTCGTTGTATTATGCGCAATAAACATCCTGTTTTTTCATTGTTTTGAATCTGCGTTTGTAGTCTTTGGGCACGTGATAGTAGTCGGTGTTTTCAAAATCGACGGCAATATAATCGGGTTCGCTCTTTCTGACGTAGCCGATTTTGAGCAAAAGCGTGGCAAAGAATTTTGAAATCTTGTCCGACGCTTTTTGTCCGTCGTTTGCGGATTTTGCAAAAAGTTTTCCCACAAACTTGTAGTTGTTCACTTCGTAGTCGGTGAGAATTGCACCGTTTGTGCCGTTTTGAGCGACTTTTCTAACGCCGAGATAAGCAAGGCGCGACGTGCGTGCAAGGATATACAAAACACCAATAACCAACGAAAGTATCGCAACGACGAGGCATGCCGTCTTTGTGATAGGCACGGCGTCCACGCGCAAATATTCAAGCCAATATCTGCCGATACAATACCAGAACAAATAAAAAATCATCAAAATACCGGGGTATTTTTTCTGATAATCTTTCTTCCACATAAGCACACACAGAATTGCACCTATCGTATTCCACACACCCTCGTAAAAGAATGTTGCGCAAAACCAGTTCCCGCCGCCACCTGCCTGGATGTGCGAATAGACTATCTCTCTGAACGCACTTTCGACGCCGCTCGGATCGGTGATGTACACGCCGAACGGGAAAAACTGCAACGCTTCGTTTGTGATTGGAAGTCCGAACGCCTCCTGATTGACGAAGTTGCCCCATCTGCCGACGATTTGTCCGATAAGCACGGGCACGACGACAAGGTCGATGACGTTGAGATAATTGGTTTGTTTTTTGTGGCGCAAAGTGAAAAACACCGCTCCCAAAAGTCCGCCTACAAGACCACCGATAATTGTGATGCCGCCCTGCCAAATTGCGATTATATTGACGAATTTGTCCCAACCTTCAAGCCCGTTGTTGCCAAAATATTCGTCGGCGCGCGGAATGACATACAAAAGTCTTGCAAATACGATTGCAAGCGGAATGAGCCACAAAAACAGTTCAACCGCGTCGTCTGCTGAAAGCCCTATCTTTTTTGCCTGCCAACATGCGTACAAAAGTCCGAGAAGCATGCCGCACACAATGAGCAAACCGTACCATTGCACTGTGAGATTGCCAATTGAAAAAGCAACTCTCGGGTCTGTCGGCGTGGATAAAACGAATGTAATCATAATTTATTTCTCCAAATCAAGTTTAGTCGCACCGCTTTGGCGGATTGCGAGTTTGAAAACGTTTTCATTGCCGAACATGACATTGAGCGCACTCTCAACGCCGCTCTCTTTCTTGTTGGCAAACACCAAAATCGTCCCTGCAAATCCGCCGCCGTGCACGCGAGAGGCAACGACGCCCTCGATTTTGACAACTCTATCGAGCGCGTTTTCGAGATTGTGATTTTTGCCTGCCGGCGAATAAGTGTTTTGAAGTTTGAATCTCGAGCTCAATCCCGACTCATTCACGACGTTAAGAAATGATTCCTCGTCCTTGGAATCGATTGCCTTGACAGCCCTTTCAACTCTTGCGTTTTCCTCAAAGAAATGCTCTGCGCGAAGATACGCCCTCTCGCTCACTTTGCCGACTATATTCTGCTTGTCACGCTCCCACTTGTCCGGTGAGATTTCGTGTAAAAGTTTTGCGCCGAAACAGGCGGCAACTTCCTTCATCTCGTGAGGAATTGCAGCGTAATCGTCTGTGAGATCGCTATGATCTCCTCCTGTTGCTATGACATAAATATCGAGATCGGAAAAAGTCCAATGCGCCTTTTCGATGACGAGATTGTCAAAGTCCGCAAAATCGATAAGGTTGACACCGCCAAGCGCAATCGCGCTCTGATCCATAAGTCCGCAGGGTTTTCCGAAAAAGGTGTTTTCGGCATATTGCGACGCTTTTGCTTTGAAAACTGCGTCTACCGCACCGTCGTCGTACAACACGTTGAGAATCTCTGCAATCGCAAGTTCAAACGAACTTGACGATGACACGCCTGCGCCCTTTGGAACGGACGAGGTCATGCACGCGCTGAATCCGCCGACTTTCTTGCCAGAACGTTTGAAATAGTCAACGACGCCCTTGATGAGAGCGGTTGACGTGCCTATTTCACTCACCGAAAAATCTGGTTTCTCGACGTCTACACGGAGCATTGGATAACCTTTTGACTTGACTTCGATCACTCCGTCGCTTCTTTTTGAAACGCTTGCAAGAGTGTCCACATTGATAGCGGCGCAAAGTACTTTTCCACCGTTGTGATCGGTGTGATTGCCGACGATCTCTATGCGCCCGGGCGACGAGAAAAACTCAACATCCGATGTGTTGAAAACGTCCTTGTGCATTTTCAAAAGTTCCGCAAACCTGTCCGTTTGCTCGCTCGTGCAAACGCCGTACAAATCGAGGCACGCCTCTTGCAATTTGGTTTTGTCGATGGTGTCGAGAGTCATGTGTTTTTTGTTCCTTAACTGTATCTGTCTATTATTTTAAATATTGTAACACACGTGTCGGTTTATTGCAAGATTTTGACCGCTACAAAAAAACGCGGCGGAAAATATTCGCACGAAATCGCGTCTTAGGCAACGAAAACATACAAATAGCCAAAATTGAGCGGTTATTCTTGATTTAGTTCGGCGCATATGCTACAATTGATAAGTTGAAAATTCAAAACCGTTTTTTCGGAGGTTTTTATGCCCAGAATTTCTTTTGAAGAAATTGCAAAACAAAACGTTGCACGCCTTTTGGACTACGCTCAACGCAACTTGTATTTGAGTGATCTCGACGCCGTATACGCTCAAAATCAACTTCTCGATGCTCTTACGCTTACAAGGCCTTGTGCCGAGCCAAAACTCAATTCGTACGACATATACGATGTAGTGGGTGCTCTTTCAGACTACGCCGTCCGCAAAAAAATTATCGACGAAAACGGCAAATCCAACTTTGAAACAAAACTTATGGGGTTTGTGATGCCCTCGCCGTCGACAGTCGTGGATATGTTTGACAATGTCGCATCGTATAAGGGCATGAGCAGTGCGTGCGACTTTTTGTGCAAACTCGGCTTTGACAGTTTGTATCTCAGAGGCAAGGATTTCGACAAAAACATAATTTGGCAACACGAAAGTCAAAGAGGGGACATAATCATCACCGTCAACCTCTCAAAACCCGAAAAAACACCCGAGCAAGTGCAACTTGCAAAAGAAGCGAAAACAGGATATCCCAAGTGCGTGCTTTGTGAAAATATGCTCGGTTTTGTGGGGAACGCGGCAATGCCGGCAAGGCAAAATATCCGCATAATTCCATTTGAACTCAACGGCGAAGAGTGGTTTATGCAGTTTTCGCCGTACAGATATTTCGAACAACACATCATTGCCGTTTGCAAGGAGCATCGCCCCATGTGCGTGAGCGACGCCACCTTTGCGAGAATGGCTGATTTCGTGGACATGTTTCCCCACTATTTCATCGGCTCAAACGCCGCATTGCCGATTGTCGGAGGATCTATTCTCGCACACGATCACTATCAAGGCGGCAAAAAAGTCTTGCCCGTGTTCACGCGCCCGTCACGCAGATATTTCAAACCCGGAGGATACGCAGATGTCAACGTGTCGGTTGTGGATTGGTACAACTCAATCGTGAGAATCGAAAGCACCAACCGAAAGCAAGTGCTCGAAGTAGCAAACAAGTTCAGAAAAGCGTGGGATTGCTACACCGACGAGAGCGTCAATGTGATTTGCGCAACTCAAATAAACGGCGAAAAAGTCCAGCACAATGCAATCACGCCGATTTTGTCAATCAACCAAGACGGCGAATATCAATTCGACCTCATCTTGCGCAACAACCGAACCGACGAAGCGCACCCGTTTGGAATCTTTCACCCGAGAAAAGAATTGCACAACATAAAACAGGAATCAATCGGCATCATTGAGGTTATGGGTTTGTTCATATTGCCGGGCAGACTTGCCGGCGAAATGGCGCAAATCCGCGACATTCTCACGGGCAAAACTTCCCTCGCCTTCAAAGAAATTGCAGACGATTCGCACCCATTGCACAAGCATTTGGGGATGATAACGCAACTTGTCGTTGACAACGGCACGAACTGCTCTAACGAAAAAGCCGAAGCCGCAGTTACCGATTACATCAACGACGTTTGCGAGCAAATCCTCGACACCACTGCTGTGTTCAAAAACGACGAGCGAGGACAAGCCGCCTTTGACGAATTTATCCATTCAGTGGTGGATTAATCTTTTAAAAATCACAAAATCAACATTTTATCAATTCAAAAACGTCGTTTTAAGCGACGTTTTTTGCAAGAATCTTATCTCCATCATTTTCAAGCAACTGCAACACATTCATAGGCGCAACCACAATGGAGTTCCCCACTCGCACCGCACCGTCTCCATATCCCGCATACGGCGTGCCGTAAAAAACGAAGCGGTTGCCTTTGGGAATATTAGGATTGTCTTTCATTCCTC
>CAVABL010000087.1:0-5613 GCA_963586735.1 Firmicutes bacterium TM09-10 | reverse complement strand
GGAGGCAGATTCTGCGAGAAAATTTCTCCGCGTTGTTTTGCAAATACGAGCATTTTAAGCTCACTCATTTTCGTTATATCCGCAAAACTCACACCGCCGCCCGTCCTATTTGCAAGATCAAAGAGAAGAATCACACCCCTCGCCTTTTGCTCGTCCACGCCGTATCTTTTTGCAATGGCTTTAACGATATCGGTGCTTTTGTTTGACAACACTTCCTCCTTTGCAATCTCTTCCTCATAGAATTCCACGATTTCGGGCGTGAGCATGTCGCAAATCCCCGCTTCCGCAACTCTTTGGGGTGTCGCAAAACAACCCAAAGCGACAAAAGTCAACAATATTACAACCACTCCGCACACCGCAACCACGACAGGTTTTTTTGAAATTTTCATATATCACCTCCCCTCTATTTTGGGAAAGCGAGCGGTTTTTATGCACGCAGACAGTTGCGGATGAATGCCGCCGTAACTACACACCGAACTTACAATCAACTCTTCGCTTCTTTATATAAAAACCTAAAGCAAAATATCCTCTATCCCGAACAACCCGTTATTTTTTGAAAGGATAAATCGTATCGCTTTCATTGCACCATCAGCGTATGTTTCGCGTGAAAAAACTTCGTGTTCGAGCATTATGCGTTCTCTTCCCGTGTCCACAATCACCTCGTGTTTACCAAGACATTCGCCAAGTCGCAGCGAATGCACGTTCACTTCGCCTTTCTCTCTTCCGCAACTCCTTCCCACAACGATTTCCCCGAATCCGCGTTCGGCAACTATACGCTTTGCAATCGACAACGCAGTGCCGCTCGGAAAATCAATCTTTTTTGAGTGATGCGCCTCGATGATTTCAACGTCGGCACAAGGGAAAATCGTCGCCAGTTTTGCCGCAAAACTCTTCATATACGCCATCCAGATCGACATATTGCTTGCCTTGAACACCGCAATGATGCGGCTTGCCCGTTCTATGCACGCCATCTCGTCGTCCGTATGCCCCGTGGTTGCCACAACGAGCGGAATTTTTCGCGCCGTTGCAAATTCCACGATATTTTTAGTCCCTGTATGCAAGGAAAAATCTACCGCAACATCCGCCTTTTCCGTGACGCAGTTCAAATCGTGATATTTTGCAATAACGCACTCAAATCCTTCGACGCCCGAAAAACTTTTATCCACCGCCACGACTTCAATGTCACCGACAGATTGAAACGTCGCAAGCATTTGTCTTCCCATGCGCCCCGACGCGCCCAAAAGAACGACTCTCATACAAAAACATATTCGTCTGCGCGCACTTCATATTCATAAACATCGCTTTTCGCAAAGAAAAAATCCGTCGATTTTTGCAAATACGGCGAATTTTTCATTGCTTGTCGAGCACGATAGCGCGTCAAATCGGTGTATCGCCTCAAACGATATCGAAATATATGAGAAAAGATATCTTTCTCGCTCTTGATACCCTTGCAAAATTATGTAGCATTTTAGATGTGTCGAGTGATTATATTCTGGGGATAAACGAAGAATAATCTACTTATACGCATTGCAAATTTGTGAGTTTCGATGTTTTTTATCACATTAAAACGACGCATATGCTTTGATTGCGGCGTGCATAACTTTCATCGATATGCATATACTTGACTTTGTGTGGAATAAATGTTAAAACATTTAACATAAAACACACGGAGGAATCCAAGAATGGAAGATTTTGCAAAAAAATATATTTCCTGGTATCAAGGTCTTGACAAGGTTGTGAAGATTTTGCTCTGCATCCTTTGGGATGTGCCCGCAAACCTCTATCGTCTTGCCAAAAGCGCACAAAAAGACAGCGTGCTCGGCATCGTGCTTGCAATTTTGTTGATGATTTTCGGCGGTTGGGTGCTGTTTGTCATCGACATTATATCCATCATTCTCAAAGACAAGATCTATTGGATCGACGACCTTGCAGACAGCAACTCATGCGCAAGCAATTGTTCATGTTCCTCATCCGATTCGCAAAACAAGAGCGACGACGCAAAAGATGGAACGGTTGAATAAAACGCGACATTCAAGATATTACGCTTGAAATCACATCTGAAAACAGACGAGAAGCGTGCCACACGGCGCGCTTCTTTCATGCTTTTATACGTATTGCAATTTTGTATTATTAGCTTTGTTTTTTTGCTTTTTTATTTTTCTTTTTTGCCTTCTGCTCGTCAAACTCCTTAACCGCCTTTTCAAAATCTATTTCTTGCAAATTGCCTTTCGTTGCAAGATAACAATGTTTGCCGAGCGCAAAGATATATCTGTCATGATCGATGCTGTCGCTATAAACGTTTTCGACATCGACATCCGGCAAAATCTCGTTGAGTCTGCGCACTTTTTCCTCTTTTCTGCAAACTTTTCCGAGCAAATGCCCGTTCTTTTTGCTGTGCGGCGACGCTATGCAATAGTCTATTTTCATGCGTTTTGCAATCTCTTCGATGAGAAAATCGGGACTTGCGCTGATAAGCACGACCTTCCTTTGAGAATCGCGGTTTTCGGGTTTGAAAAAGTCGTAAATGTCTTTTTCATGCTTGTCCCAATATTTTTTCACGGTCTTGTCGGTGTTGACAAGGCGCACGAAATTGAAAGCGATCTTTTTGAAAATCGGCACGGGCAAAATTTTCGTCACCATCAAAAAACCCCAAAACAGTTGAAACGGCAACAAAACGAGCGTCCAGGGGCAATGCAACATGCTCCAATACCAATAATGCAACGCGCTGTCGTAAGGAATTGCCGTCTTGTCAAAATCGTAAATATCGACTTTCATTTTTTCGTTGTTTTCCATATCGGATTCAGTATAACACACCAAAACGCAAAATGAAAGAGCGATTTGAAAAGATTCGCCTTCCTTCACGTAATAAAACACGCCCGCTTAGACGAGCGCAACGTGCACATTCTAATTTATTGCTTGAATTTAATACATTTTTAAGATACAATTTGTACTATAGTTTGTGAAATAAGGAAAACCCTTTTGAAGGAGGTGCGTATGAGAATACTGCTCGTTGAAGACGAAAAGGAATTGTCAAGGGCTCTCGCCCAGATGTTGATGAAAGACGGCTATGACGTCGATTGCGTGTACGACGGCGCGGACGGCTTGAATTTTGCGTCCACCGGCATGTACGACATGATATTGCTTGACGTGATAATGCCAAAAATGAACGGCTTTGAAGTGCTTGCAACTCTTCGCCAACGCAAACTCGAAACACCCGTGATTATGCTCACCGCCCTCACGGACGAAAACGACAAAATATCGGGGCTTGACAAAGGCGCGGACGACTACGTGTCCAAACCGTTCTCGTTCAACGAACTCTCCGCAAGAATCCGCGCGGTGCTCCGCAGAAGAGGCAAACTGCTTTCGGACAACAAACTCGAATATCTCAACGCATCGCTCGACCTCACCACGTTCACCCTGTCCACACCAAACGGCAGCATCAACCTCACGGGCAAGGAATTCGAGCTTTTGAGATATCTGTTTGAATACCCAAACTTTGTCGCTACAAAGGAAAATCTAATCCTCAAAGCATGGGGACTCAACAGTGAATTCGAGTCAAACAACCTTGAAGTTTACATGTCGTTTTTGCGCAAAAAACTCACTCACCTCGGCGCAAACTTCACGATTGAATCGGTGCGCGGAGTGGGCTACAAACTCTCGCAAGCAAAACTATAAGCACAAAAGGCGCGTTATGCGCCTTTTGACATTTTTGCACAAACAGCATTTTAACTGTCTGTTTTGTGTGGATAAACATCTTGTTGAACCATATGGATATAATCAAAAAACAACGCCTAACCTACACCATAACGACAACCCTCATTGCCGCAATCTTTTTGCTTGTGGTTCTTGGCGGTTTGTTTGGCGTTGTATACGGTTCAAACGATGTCTTCATCAACAATGCGCTTCGCAAGGCACTTGACAATCCAAAAGACTACAACGACGGCGTTGCAAACGATTTGCGTTGTATTTTCGTTTATGCCTACAGCGACGGCACGATTTATATCGACGGCAACACGGAGGTTTACGGCAACGATGCGAGCGAAATCATCAACAAAGCAATCGACATCGGCAACGGAAAATTCGAATGCGACGACATGCATTTTGTCGTGGCAAACAAGCAATACTCGAACGGCACGCTCTTTGCTCTTATAGACCGCACGAGTTATCACAAACAACTTTCAAACACTGCAATCATGGTTGCGCTTTTGTATTGTTGTTCGGTTATTTTCGTCGCCCTGCTTGCGCTTTTGTCCTCTGCAAGACTCCTTTTCCCCGTGTCGTCCGCAATGGCAAAACAGCGTGACCTCATCGCCAACGCCTCGCACGAGCTTAAAACGCCGCTCACAATCATCGGAACGAATTTGAGCGTCATAAAGAGCGAGCCGGACTCCACCGTCAAGGACAACGAAAAGTGGATTTCATCAATATCCGCGCAACTCGTGCGCATGCGCGACCTCGTGAACAGCATGCTTGAATTGAGCAAACTCGAACAGAGCGAACTCCCCAAACAAGATGTCAATTTCAGCGAGATAACAGAGGGCGCGTGTCTTGAATTTGAAGCAACGTGCTTTGAAAAAGATGTCAAACTCATCACCGACGTCAAACCCGACGTGCACGTTTACGGCGAACCGAAATCGTTGGAGAGGCTTGTCGTGATACTGTTGGACAATGCAATAAAATATTCGGGCGATAAAGGAAAAGTGGGAGTAAGGATGTTTGTTGACGGAAAACGCGTGCATTTGTCGGTGATGAACACGGGCGAATGCATTTCAAAAGAAGACGCAAAACACGTTTTTGACAGATTTTATCGCACGGACGGAGCGCGACAAAACAAGGATTCGCAAAGTTTCGGACTTGGATTGTCCATTGCCGCCGCAACCGTAAAAGCCCACTGCGGAGAGATAAATTGCCACGGAATAGAGAATAAAGGCACTGTTTTTGACGTGTATTTGCCGCCGTTGAAACTCAGAAAAAACGGCACTCCGGTTGAGCCGAAAAAAAAGAAAAAACTTTTTGAACTTTAATGTAAAATTTGAACATCATAACATAAAAGCTAAACGGAATTTTGTGCAAAAAACACAAAAATCGCGTTCAAAAACCATAAAAAAATATCAAAAATCCACAACTAAATATCAAAAATCAACACTAAAAAACGTTCAAAAACCGCAAAAAAACCGCAAAAAAACCGCAAAAAAAGTGCAATTTTTATTGAAATATTGCACTTTTATGCAACAGCACGGGATTGCGCCGTTGGCGCAATCAATGATATCGCCTGTGGCGATGATATCCTCACTGTGTTCAGATGATATCACTGCGTGATGATATCCACGCTTTGCGTGGGTTGAGGATAAATTGAAATTGTCCGTTCGCGCAGAGGAGGCGCATATACCAAGCAGAGAATTTGGCGGAATTGAGGCAGGAGTTTTTGTCCGTGCTTGATGGGATAGCACAAATTGTCTGCGCGGTTAGAAAAGCAATAAGGTGAGCGTGGCGGTAGACAATGAACTTGTGAGTTGTCTTTGCCACAGCGATGACTTTTGCTTGCGATGATATCCAACCTGCGTTTGGGTTGAGGTGGCAACTGCGTTGCAATGATATCGCACGGGATTGCGC
>CAVABL010000086.1:0-5647 GCA_963586735.1 Firmicutes bacterium TM09-10 | reverse complement strand
GTACCATATTCAAGGTGGCGGATATAATCAAGGTGTAAGCTATGCAAAGATACGATTGAATTTTGCAAATCAAAATTATACAACAAGCAATCCGGGAGTGATCAACAATTCGGTTTATTCGTCATCGTCGTATGCAAGTGACAGTATAGTTGAAGAACTCGTTTCAAAATATCAGGACGAAATAGGCAATCCTAATGAAGTTGTAGCAACGCTTAAAACGGCTGCATCAAGCAGTAAGATTACAGACAAAGTGGCGCAATTGTATTGTGAAAAAGGCATTGAAAAATGGGGCGACAAATACGATATCGTGCTTGGCGGAGGATACATCAAGACTCGCAAGCCGTATTCGCTTGACGCAGGAAGTGTGACTGTATCGCAAGTGCAAACGCTGTTGCCGTTTGAAAATACAATCGTGCTTTGCTCTCTCAACGGAACGGAAATCAACAACAAGTTCATAAACTCGGGCAACGACGCATACCACATTGCATACAGTTCGTACGGTGAAAAGGTGAAAGATAGTGTGCTATATAACTCGACGAAAACTTACTATGTCGTGACTGACACGTATACGTCAGATTATCATCATCTTACGGTCATTGACAAGTTGTCTGATAATGTGTTTGCCTGGAATTTGATTTGTGAATATCTAAAAGAGGGAAAGACATTTTAACACGATATATAATAGTCCGAAAACAAAAAACGGCGTTTAAAGCGCCGTTTTTTGTGTTGTTAAGTGCTGATTATGCACGGATATTCACTCTGCTTTGTACTGCTCGAACAATTTTTCAAAGGCGGGAACGGAGCGTTTTATCACGTCGTTGCTCACACAATATGCTATGCGGACATAACCTTTTGCGCCGAAATCGTCGCCTGGAACAAGCAAAAGTCCAAGTCGTTTTGCGTTGTCCGCAAAGGCGTTTGCATCCTCTTCAAGCGCTTTGACGAACAGATAGAACGCGCCGTCGGGATGAACGCAATCGTAGCCGATTTTTGTGAGCGAGTCGTAAAGTAAGTCGCGATTTTTGCGATAGACGTCAATGTCGGGGCGAGCGTTCACGCACACTTTTATAACGCGCTGATAGGTTGAAGGGGCGCACACGTAGCCGAGAGCACGACCGGCGCCGCATATCGCAAGATACAAGTTTTGAGCGTCTGCCGCCTTTGGCGAAACCGCAACGTAACCTATGCGCTCGCCGGGCAACGACAACGACTTTGAAAAACTGTAACATACAATCGTGTCGTCGTAAAAGTTCATCGTGAAAGGTACGTTCGCGTCGTAGGCAAGTTCACGATACGGCTCGTCCGAAATCAAGAAAATCGGCTTTGAAAATTGCTTGCTCTTTTCGCCAAGAACGGCGGCAATCTTTTTGAGGGTGTCCTCTGAATACACGACTCCGCTCGGGTTGTTTGGAGAGTTGATTATCACAGCTTTGGTTGACGGCGTTATGGCATTTTCAAGGGCGGTGAGATTCGGCGAAAAATCATTTTCGTCAAACGGCACTTCAACGACTTTGCCTTTCATCGAATCGATGAAGACTTTGTACTCGGGAAAATAGGGCGCAAGTATGACGAATTCGTCTTTACCCTCGTTGAGTGCTCGCAAAGTTATGCAAAGAGAAGCCGCCGCTCCGCATGTCATGTAAATCATTTCCGCATTCATGTTTGCGCCGAAACGTGCGTTGAGGTCGCGAGCAATCGCATCCCTAACAAAGAAGTCACCTTGCGCCGAGGTGTAGCCGTGAAGCGGGGACGAATCGCAAGAATTTGCGAGGGATAAAATTGCGTCTTTAACGCAATCGGGCGCGGGTACGTTGGGATTGCCGAGAGAAAAATCGTAAACGCAGTCACTGCCGACTTCGGCGGCGCGCTTTTTGCCGTATTCAAACAACTCGCGTATCGACGAACGTTTGCTTCCCAACTCGTGCATGTCTTTGTTGAACATAACTCACCTCACATTTATGAGATTATAACACTTGTATCGGCGTTTTTCAAGTGATATAATCGAAGGCGGAGGCGCATATGGAAAGCAATTTTGTAAATATGGATATAAAGGCGTTGACGGACTTGAAGTCCGCAATCGAAAAATCAAATCGCATTGCCGTTTTGACGGGCGCGGGAGCATCCGTGCCGAGCGGCATTCCCGACTTTCGCAGTGCGCATGGTCTTTATTCGACTCCGTTCGGACAATATCCCGCCGAAACAGTGATATCGCACAACTTTTTCACGGCGCATCCAAGCGAATTTTACGACTTCTACAAGTCGAGAATGATATATAGGCACGCAAAACCGAACGCTATGCACAAACTCATCGCAAGACTTGAAAATGTGGGCAAAATCGAAGGCGTCGTCACGCAGAATATAGACGGTTTGCACCAAGCGGCAGGAAGCGAAAAAGTGTTTGAATTGCACGGCTCTATATGGCGCAATCGCTGTGAAAAATGCCGTAAATTTTTTGATTTGGATTATATAATCTCACATGAGGGCGTGCCTCGTTGCGACGAGTGCGGCGGCGTGATTAAACCCGAAGTCGTGTTGTACGGCGAAACGCTCGACTCGCGCGTGCTTATGGGCGCAATCAATGCAATCGAGCATGCGGATATGCTTGTGGTAATAGGCACATCGCTCGTGGTTTATCCTGCCGCCGATCTCGTGCACTACTTCTACGGCGATGTCACATGCGTGATAAACAAATCGGGGACGTTTTTCGATTCAAAGGCGGATATTTTGCTCAACGAAGACTGCCAAGACGTTGCGCTGTGGCTTGACAAAAATTTGAGCATTTGACAATAAGCGATGTTTAACGTTTCAAAAACGGTGCGTAAAGCACTGGTTTTGTGTTTTTATATAGCATACGCGTTAAGGCAAACAATTTGAGATTTGTTGCGCCGAGCCGTGTAAATGTCTGCATTGTTTTTTGAGATAGGTGATTTGTTGGAAATCGGCGCATTCGAATTTTTTTGCATTGCGCATCGCAAGCAAAAGAGTCGTTGAAAGCATGCGGTTGAGCCTAAGTCTTCCGCATTTTTTATTATATAACGGTGACGCTTTTTGCAAGGTTTCGCGGTTTGTCGGGATCGAGCCCGAGACATAGAGAAGTTGTGAGCGCAAGCGTCTGAAGGGGGATTGCGGACAATATGGGATAAAACATGTCCTCGCTCATATGCGGCAAAACAAGGGTTTTGTTTGCGCCAACGTCGCCGATTGACGAGACGGATATGACATACGCGCCTCGTGAACGCAATTCGCTTACGCTTGTTTTCGTGCGTTCTCTGTCCGATTGGTTCGTCGCAATCACGATGACGATGCTCTTTGAATCGACGAGCGCAATCGTGCCGTGTTTGAGTTCGCCCGATTGATAAGCGTCGCACATCTTGTAAGTGATTTCCTTGAATTTTAATGCGCCTTCGCGAGCGGTCACGAAGTCAACACCCTTGCCGATGAAAAACACGTTGGATTTTTTGAATCTGTCCTCGTACAAGGATTGTGAGCACATATTCTGTGTGCAAGCTGCGAGGCGATTGACATCCTGCGCATCGGGGGTGCTGCTCGAACATATCTTTGCAATCTCGTAAAGCGCGAAAAGTTGGCAAACATAAGACTTTGTGGCGGCAACGGCAATCTCCGCGCCTGCGTTAAGCAAAAGCGTGCGGTCTGCCTCGAAGGTTATGCCGCTTGACTCGACGTTGGTGAGCGCAATCGTGTAGCCGCCCAGTTGTTTGCAACGTTTCAAAGCGCATATCGTGTCCGCGGTTTCGCCGCTTTGAGTGATGAATATGCCGACGGTTTTGTCGTTTGCAAAACGCAGTTGCTCAAATTCGCTTCCGACGACGCAATCACACGGTATGTTCAGAATCTTTTCAAAGGCAATCTTGCCGTAAAGTCCTGCGTGATAAGCTGTGCCCGAGCCGCAAAACACGATTTTTTCGGCGTTTTTGATGATTTTTGCAAGGTTTTCGTCAACGGATTTTGAAATTTCGTCGTGCGTTCCGATTATTGCCGTGGGGATTTGGTCGATTTCTGCGCGCATATGGCAAGTGCACTCTCCCGGTACGGTGCGTTTTACTTTGACGGTTTTTTTGAAAATTTGCTTTCCGTCTTTGAAAAATTCAACGGAAAACGGCGTGACTTTTGCACATTCGCCGTCTTTGAGCATAATTGCGGTTTGAGTGTATTTGCAAAGCGCAAGCGTGTCGCTTGCAACGAAATTTTCGTTTTTTCCGAGCCCGATTGCAACCGACGCTCCGTATTTGCGAACGTATATTGCGTTTTCGTCCGAATCGATTGCAAGAAAAGTCGTTGCGCCGCGAAGTCGTTTCCCGACGTTTTCGATTGCGGTTTTCATGTCGCAATTTTCAAGCGTAAGCATGTGCGCTATCAGCTCGCTGTCCGTGTCAGAGCAAAAACGTACGCCGTTTTTTCCGAGTTCCGCTTTCAACTCGTCAGCATTGCTTATGACGCCGTTGTGCACGATTGCGATTTTTTTGTCAAAGGACAGATGGGGATGCGCGTTTTTCTCGCATACTTTTCCGTGCGTTGCCCAGCGTGTATGCCCGATTGCAACCGTTGCCGAAAGCGGCGGCACTTTGCCTTCAAGCAAGCGCACTCGTCCGCAGGTTTTGAAAACCTTGATTTTGCCATTGCTTATCGCAGCAAGTCCGACGCTGTCGTAGCCTCTGTATTCAAGAGTTTTCAGACCGTCCAAAACTATTTTTTCGGCAGGTTGGCAAACGCCGGCATAGCCCATAATTCCGCACATAGTTTATTGTATGCTTCAAAGCGTCTGCTCGTGCTTGCTATTGACACGCGCGTTTTTGCTTGCTATTATTTATATAACAATTGCTTTGACGGAGGCAAATATGAGATTTTCACAAGATACCGCGCCGTGCGAAAAGGATAATACGATTATCGTCGGCGACGTGCGCATAAGCGTGTTGTCATCAAGGATTCTGCGCGTTGAAAAGGGCAGTTTCACTGACAAACGCACACAGTTTGCTTTTTGCAGAAATTTTGCGAATCCGCAGTTTAACAGTGCAAAAAACGGTGATGAAGTATCGATTGAGACAGAAACTCGCTTTTTCAGCGTCAACGTGCCGACTCTTTCGACGGCGGTCACTTTTAAAAACGGCGACAGTGCGGTGCCGTCAAACGCTTTGAATCTCGGTGGCACGGCAAGGACTTTGGACGGCACTTTCGGAGTGCTCGGAGGTTGGAAAGGGGCAAGAGAAAAGAAAGACCATTTTTGCCTCGCTCACATAAGAAAAGGAATTTTTGCGAAAAACGGCGTGAGCGAAATCGACGATTCGTCGTCTTTTCTTCTGAACGTTGACGGCAGCGTTTTGCCTCGTCCGTCGGCATGCGTCGATAAGTATGTTTTTGCGTTCGGCAACGATTATCTTGGAGGACTCAAAGAGTTTTATTCGCTTGCGGGATTCACTCCGATTTTGCCGAAATACGTGCTCGGCAACTGGTGGTCGCGCTATCACGCTTACACAGACAAGGAATATCTCGAACTTATGGACAAGTTTGAAGAGAAGAACATTCCACTCACCGTCGCAACAATCGATATGGACTGGCACATCGTGAAAAACGCGCCGAAGGACGCTGACTTCAAGTCGTTTCAGGGCGCAGGTTGGACGGGATATACGTT
>CAVABL010000085.1:0-5765 GCA_963586735.1 Firmicutes bacterium TM09-10 | reverse complement strand
GCCGCCGACTCTGTGCGTAGGACTTGACGGCAACGAATATCCCTCTTCTTTTTCAAGAGTTTTGAGTTCGTCGTACAAGCGGTCGTACTCCGCGTCCGAAACGACGGGAGCGTCTTCTTCATAATACAATCTCGCCCATTCGTTAAGAGTCGTTACGAGTTCTTTCATTCTCGAAAGGTTGTCCATCTTTGCACCCCTTGTTTTTCAAATCATATCGTTTAAATATCTTTTTTTCAATATTCTAACGCACTCGATCTTAATTTTTTAAATTTAATTGCACACAAGCGAAAGCGGCAAATTCACCTCAATCGTTTGCCCAATCGTCCTCTTTTTTGCCCACGACTTTAAGACTTGCCGCCGCAATCGCAAGCGAAAATCTTTTCACGCCCAATCCTTTGAAAGCGATTGCCGCAATCTTATCATCGCCGTCACCGCTAGTTTGAATGATGATACCTCTGCCAAACTTCGTATGGTCGACGATGACGTCCTTTGCAAATTGCGAATAATCCACTGACGACGATTTTTTAGCGTTGTCGATTGATTGTTTTGCAAATCCGTTTGACAAATTCTTTTTGAAGGAGGACGTTTGCGGATTATTCACGCCGAGTTTTATGCGTTCTTTATTGTCGAACGTCGGTTGCGAGTACGACGAATTCGTATAGCGCATTGACGTCTTGAAACCGCTCATTTCGCCGACGAATCTACTCTTGGGCAAATATTCCGTCTTGCCGAAACGATAGCGTTGCCGCGCGTTGAGGACGAACAATCTCTTGCGTGCGCGCGTTATGGCAACGTACATAAGCCTGCGCTCTTCCTCGACGTCCCCTGCAATTATCGCCCTTTGAGTCGGGAAAATACCGTCCTCGAGCGCAACGAGAAACACGTTGTCGAATTCAAGCCCCTTGACCGCGTGTATGGTTGCAACGGTGACGTAATCGTCGTTGTTCATCTCGTCTGTGTCCGAAACGAGGGAAACCGATTGCATAAAATCGGAAATTCCCGCGCCGTTGTTATCCTGCTCGAATTGCTGAACCGCGCTCACGAGTTCTTCGATATTTTCGAGTCTGTTTGAATCGTCGGGGTCCTGACTTTGCGAGAGCGCGCTTTCGAGTCCGCTTCGGCGAATCGTATATTGCATGAACTCAACCGCTTGCATTTGCTTGGAACATTGCACCAAATCCTTTGCGATTTCGATGAACGGAGCGAGTTTTTTCGCAGTCTGCGCCGACAGCCAATCGGGATTTACAAGCACCGAAAACAGCGTCGTATCTTTCTCTTTCGCAACCGTTTGCAACTCTAGGACGGCAGTATTGCCGATTCCTCTTTTCGGATAGTTGACGACTCTCAAAATGCTGTCGTTGTCGCTCGGATTTATGGCAAGTCGCACGTATGCGAGAGCGTCTTTTATTTCCTTTCTTTCGTAAAATCTGAAACCGCCGAAAACCTTATACGGTATGCCGTGCAGATTAAATTCCTCTTCAAACTGACGAGTGACGGAGTTTGCACGCACGAGGACGGCCATTTCGCGATATTTTTCGCCTTTGCGGTGCAGATTATTTATGTTTTTTGCAACTTCCGTTGCCTCTTCTCTGTCGTTATACACCTCGAAATATTCGATGCTGTCCTCTTGTTTTATCTCGCTCCAAAGATTCTTTTCGTTACGGTTTGAATTGTTTTTGATGACGTTGTTCGCCGCTTTAAGTATGGATGTCGTGCTGCGATAATTCTGTTCCAACTTATACACTTTCGCGCCCGGAAAATCTTTCGGAAAATCGAGAATATTGCGTATCTCCGCACCGCGCCAACTGTATATCGACTGGTCCTCGTCGCCCACGACGAACAAATTGCCGCTCAGTTTCGAGAGCATTTTTACGATGTCGTATTGCAGTTTGTTTGTGTCCTGAAATTCATCCACGCAAATATATTTGAATCGTTCCTGATATCTGCGCAAAACGTCGGGGCAAGCCTTGAACAAATCGAGTGTTTTCAAAAGCAAATCGTCAAAATCGAGGCAATTGCTCTTTTTGAGTTCCTGCTCGTATCTGTCGTAAATTTGATATATATTGTACGCGTCGTTGTCGTCCTCTTTGATTGCGGCAAAATACTGCTCGGGCGACATAGCAAGGGTTTTCGCTCTCGATATATGCCACAGATAGTCCCCTTTATTTTTCGGGTCCGCGCTCGGAAAATCCTGCAAAACGCGCTTAACGACGCGCTCGCTTTCAAGTTCGGTATAAATCGTGAAGTCCTTTGAGTAGCCGATTTTGTCGGCGTCCAGACGCAAAATACGCGCGCACATCGAGTGGAACGTGCTCGTCCACACGCTTTGCTCGCCGATATACTTTTCGATGCGTTCCTTCATCTCGTTTGCGGCTTTATTCGTGAAAGTTATAGCCAAAATATTGTACGGTGAAACGCCCGTCTCGATGAGATGGCACACTCTTGCCGTCAGGACGCGCGTTTTGCCGCTTCCTGCGCCGGCGATGACGAGGACAGCGCCTTCGGTGTCGTTGACCGCGGTTTGTTGTTGCGGATTGAGATTAAAACTGTTCATATCTTGAGTATACCGCCTCTTATGCGACGTTTTCGCCACACCGTTTACGAAATTTACTATACCACATATTGTGGCATTTATCAATTTTTTCAAGAAAATAGCACAAATTTTCGACAAAAAAGTCAAAAACAATGTTGATTTAGAAAAATAAATATGATATTCTATTCATAAGTTGGATTATGGAGGAGTTTTTTCATGCAAAAAATTCTTCTGTTTTCTGTGCGGAGGGATTTATTTTTATGGTGAATTTTGATGAAATCGAATTTCTTGAGAGCGAAATCGTCGATGACGACGACACTGCCCCCGTCGGCACTTTGATTCACGTCACGGACGACGGCAAAGTCGAGAAAATTGCCGACGTCAAAAACGAATTTGCACTCGAAGAGCACGCCGAGAAGCAAAAAGAAACTCAAAGCGTACACGAAGACGAAACCCAAAACGCAGACCGAGTCAAAGATTTAACACCCCCCGAAGCCGAGCAAGTCGCGGCCGACGTTGAAGACGTTGAAAGCGAACCGAGCGATGCAACCGACGATTCCCTTGCGCCAAGCGAGCAGGAAACGGCGATAGACGAGCAAGTCGAGCAAGATGTAGAGCAAGCGTCGACCGAGTCCGCAGACATCGCCGAAAACGTTGAAATCGAATCCACAACCGACGAAGAAAACGTCGCCGAACAAGGCGAACCCTCAACCGAAACCGACGAACAGTCAATCGAAGATTCTCAACTTGACGAAGTTACGGTCGACAACGCAAGCGAGTCAAGCCTTGTTGTCGCCACCGATGATATTAGCGCAACTCCCGTCACGAAAGACGTTGAGCAGGACGTTGAGCAAGACGTTGATCAAGTCCGTGACACAAACGAGCAACAAGTCGAACAAACAAAAGCTCAACCCGCGCAAACGCAGACGGAAGACGCTCCGAAGCCGAAAAAATCGAGAAAATCCGCGCAAAAGAGCGAATCGGTTGTCGTCACAACCACGAACAAGACGTCTCTCAATCTCAAATCGGGCAAATCTTTGAACGAGGAATTGTCGGGCACGAATTTTGAAATTCAACAGCCGACGAAGTCCAAAGTCGTATCGACAAAGCAAAAACAAGACAAAGCCGAGGATTTGTGGGCTGTTGCGTCCTTCACAAAACCGAGGAAGGAAACCGCAACCAAAGCGCAAACGGACAGCGACGCGACCGAGAAGAAATCGGCGCAAAAGCCTGCCGAAAAAGCAACCACGCAAAAAACCGTCGAAAAGACAGCCGCGCAAAAATCAACCGAAAAGGCAAAAGAGACGAAACCCGTCGCAAAGCAAACGACGACGAAGAAAGTCGAAACCGCAAAGCCGAGTGCAAAATCAACGGCGCAAAAGCAGTCTTCCGCCAAAGTCGATCCAAAGAAGACCGCACCCAAAAAGTCAACAAAAGTTGAAGACACAATAAAACCAACAACGGAGGAAACGAAAGTGGCAAAAGCAACTGAAAAAGCAACAGAAAAGGCAACCAAGCCGGAAGAAAAAACCGCGAAAGCGGCAAAAGCCCCCAAGGCAACGAAAGAAGCGCCGGTCAAAGAAGCTCCCGTCAAGGAAGAGAAAGCACCCAAAGCAGTTGCAAAAGCTCCTGCAAAAGACAAGGATGAGGAAACCGTCCTCGTTGAAGGCG
The DNA here is from genome assembly GCA_963586735.1 of Firmicutes bacterium TM09-10. Taxonomy (GTDB): domain Bacteria; phylum Bacillota; class Clostridia; order Christensenellales; family CAG-917; genus CAG-475. The sequence goes on along the minus strand of CAVABL010000085.1, from coordinate 1,561 downwards.
AAGGCAAAACGCACGGCAAGTACGTCATCAAAAAGACTGACAAAGGCAACTTCGTGTTCAAGCTTTACTCCTCGAACTACAGAGTCGTGGCAATCGGCGCGCAAGCCTACACAACGCTCGGCGCGGCAAAAATCGGCGTGCAAAGCGTCATAAAGAACGCCGAAAACGCACCCATTGAAAACAAGACGCTCAAAACCGTCAAGACGGAGAAATTCCCGAAGTGGGAAATTTATCTCGACAAAAAAGGCGAATATCGTCTTCGTCTTTATGCAACCAACGGCAGCCTCATCGCAACCACAAACGACGGTTACGTTGACATCAGCGGCGCAAAGAACGGCATTGCGGCAGTCGCAAGAGCAAGCAAGGGTTGCTCGATTGTTCGCAACGACAATTTGTGGTAATTCAATAGCGTGAAAATCGGCGTGAAAACCGCTTTAAAAAGGGACGAGCAATCGTCCCTTTTCCATTGAAATTTTGATGATTAGATTATTATCGGCACAACACCGACAGCATTTGAATCCTCAAAAATTAGACGAACAATCGTCCGTCGAAATCCCGATTATATTCTCGGTCAATGCCTGCGCGAAAATCGGCATGAAAAAGAAAATCGTTATTCGTTCTCTTCACCGCTTTGCTCGTTGGAAACTTGCGGTTGAGCAACTTCCTCAAACTTAATCTTGTTCACCGCAAGGGTTTTCAGCACTGCGCTCACACCCCGAAACAAGCCGACGACAAGACACGTGCACGCGCCGGCAATCAACGACTTATCCGAACCTACGTTTGCAAAATCGTATATTGCGCCGACGAGGAAAATCGCCATAGCGGCGTAATTGAATGCGGATGCAACGGTGATTTTCTTTGAATACGTTTTCAAATCCGCAACGCACTTATTGACCGATTTTAGCGTCGTCACCGTTCCGACGAGAGAAATTGCAAACGCAACGAGGCAGAAAATTCCCAACACGATTGCAACCGCGCCCAAGATGCCCACCGCAACCGTCTCCATACCCTGCTGAAAAACGCCTGCCGCGGAGTTTTCGATCTCGGTCGGATCAGCGTTTACGAGAATAGCCCCCACGACGACGCACGCAATCGCGAGCGCAAAATACGCAACCGAACATATCGTGTCAATCACGCACGACGCCAACAATTTTGACCTTGATTTTGAATGTTGCATAACTCCTCCGATGCCGTTTATTTTACGTCGTTGAAAACGACTCGCTCGAACTTACCGCCCGAAAAACATTCGGCGTATCGGCATTCGATTTTCAACACGATTTTTCTCGATTTGCGCTTATTTTCGGTTTGTTTAACGTCGCCCGGGACGCATATTCCGTACACGGACACGGCAATCTTGCTCGATTTGCGAGCATATGTCACGCAAACGCAATTATTTTTCAACAGTTTATTGACGTTTTTCTCGTCAAGACGCGCCGATATAGTCAACATATTTCCGCAAAAATTCGCCGTTTTTGCAAAAGCGCGAAAAGTCTTGCCTCCACCGTAATTCACCGACGACAAAGCCGCCTTACGGCTCGATATAAACTTTTCGACTTCACTT
>CAVABL010000084.1:561-5820 GCA_963586735.1 Firmicutes bacterium TM09-10 | reverse complement strand
TGTCGCCGAAAAGGGAATAAACGACGAGAGGGCAAAGACGCTTTTGTCGCTGGTCAATCAACAAAAGGCGCGACTTGACGAAGAACTGACTAACCTTGCAATCTACGATGGAAAAGTTAAATCGACAAAAGAGCGTATGCGCGCGCTTATGAGCGAATACAACGAGGCTCTATCCTCGAAACTCGAAAATCAGGAAGCGATTCAAAGTTACGGCGAAGATATCGTGAGTCTTAACTCCAAACTCGGTCTTGCGCAAGGCAATCTCAATCTTTTGACTTCAATCAAAAACGAATATTCGGGCTATCAGGAAGCGGTCAAGCGACTGATGCAGGACAGCAAACACGACCCGGCGATTGCGTCTAAAATTTGGGGCGTGCTTGCAGAAGTCATCACCGTTCCGAGCGATTTTGAGGCGGCAATCGAATACGCCTTGGGCGGCGCAATGCAAAACGTGCTCGTCGAAACCGAGCGCGACGCAAGCGATTTGATCAACTATCTAAAACAAAAGGGTTACGGTCGCGTCACTTTCAGACCGCTCACTTCTTGCCGTCCTCGTCCGCTCACGAGCGAAAACAGAGGCGTGCTCAACGAACCGGGGTGCTACGGGTTGGCAAGCGATTTGATAAAATACGACAAGAAATTCGACGGGTTCGTGCAGACGCTTCTCGGCGGTACGGTGGTTGTCAATAACATCGACAACGCAATAAGGATATTCAAAAAATATAATCAATCGATTAAAATCGTCACGCTTGACGGCGAAATATTCTCGCGCGGAGGCGAAATCACAGGCGGTTCGAGAAGGTCGCAGACGCAAGGTTTGCTCGCGCAGGAAAAGAAAATCGAACAGGCGCAGGCGAATCTCGAAAAAATAAAAAATAATATCGCGCTCATCAATAATCAACGCACCGAACGTGAACAGGAACTGAAAGAACTTAACGATAAAATCGAGGAACTCAACAAGGAAATCGGCGATTTGCGCATCGAAAACGGCTTGAACGAGGATAAATCCAAACAGGCGTTCGAGGTGACTCAATCATTGCAAGAGGAAATCACCAAAAATTCCGAAGAGTACGAAGTCGTCAAGGCGAGAATCAAGGAACTCGAAGAAAAAATCAGTTCTATCGACGAACTCGAAAAAGTCGTCGCCGAAAAGAAAGAGGAATATACGTCGCTGCTCGAAAACTCAAAGAGCGTAAACACAGAGCAAAAGAGCGAGAGAGAAGTTATGGCCGAGCAAGTGACAGAAATAAGAGTTAAACTTGCAGGTCATAAGAGCATCCTCGACTCATGCGATCAGGATTTGTTCAGATATAAGCGAGAGAGAGAAACACTCGAGGACGAAAAACTCGACGCTATCGCGTCCCTCAAGCGCGAACAGCAAAACCTCGATAACATTACGAGCGCACCCGAAAAAACCGCCTTTTCAAAAGAAGACGAGGCGCGTATTGCAACTCTTGAAAAACAGATCGCCGATCTCAACGCAAGAAAACGCACTATTTCGGACGAGATTGTCGCGCTGGATCAACAAAAAACTCGCATTGCCGACGAGCGTTTGGCTATCAATGAGAAAAAAGTGCGCGACGAAAATATGCTTGAAAACGTCGATATCGATATGCGCACGCAACAGCAACATATCCTCGAAGAATACGATTTGACGTACGCAAGCGCGGTTGAGTTCAGAGACCCCGAATTCAAGGCGTACGGCTCGCAAACGGTTATATCCGAACTCAAAAAGTCGATAAACAGACTCGGCGACGTCAATCCGCTCGCACTGCAAACTCTCAAAGAAACCGAAGAAAGATTGCTCGAACAGACGACTTATCGCGACGACATCCAAAAGGCGTACGACGATATCGTCACAATCATAAGCGAACTCACGGGCGAGATGCAAACGAAATTCTCCGACGCTTTCGAGCATATAAGCGAGAACTTCAAGGACGTCTTCCAACAACTCTTCGGTGGCGGCAAGGGCGAACTTCGACTCAATATGCAGGACACCGACGACGTGCTCGAAGCGGGCATCGACATCTATGCGCAACCGCCGGGAAAGAAATTGCAAAATATAAGTCTTCTCAGCGGCGGCGAACAGGCGTTGACGGCTATATCCATTTTGTTTGCTATCCTCAAACTCAAACCGATGCCTTTCTGCGTGCTCGACGAAATCGAGGCGGCTCTCGACGACGCTAACGTCAATTTGTTTGCCGAATTCCTCAAAAAATTCAGCGACTATACACAGTTTATCGTCATCACGCACAGAAAACCCACTATGCGCCACGCCGATACTATTTTCGGCGTCACGATGGAAGAGAAGGGTGTCACGAAAATTGTTTCAATTGAGTTTGAAGAGGCGGCGAAACATGCAAAATAAGATTGCGACGAGGTCGCAATCAATGATATCGCCGATGGCGATGATATCACTGCGTGATGATATCGTTGCGGTGCAACGATGTTATCCAAGCTGCGTTTGGGTTGTGGATGATTTGAAATAAAATAGGGGTGTGATATGAACTTTTTTCAGAAGATTGCACAGGGTATAAAGAAAACGAAAGACGCGTTTTCAAAAAAACTGTTTTTTGCGTTCTCCGCAAGAGAACTCGACGATGAGTTTTATGAGAATCTCGAAGAGGCGTTGCTCACCGCGGACGTCGGAATTACCGCTACGGAAAATCTCATCGAGGAACTTAAAGAAGAGATTTTTAAGCGTAAAATCAAGAAACCCGATGATGCAAAAGGCGTGCTTGCCGAGCTTATGATCGAGGATATTGATTTCGATATTCCGGAGTATGAATATCCGCTTGTCATTCTCCTCTCGGGCGTGAACGGCGTCGGGAAAACTACCGCTATCGGCAAACTCGCACATATGTTTAAGGAACAAGGACACTCCGTCGTGGTTGCCGCCGCTGATACGTTCAGGGCTGCCGCAAGCGAGCAACTCGAGGTGTGGGGCGAGCGCGCTGGTGTGAGAGTCATTCGTCATAACGAGGGAGCAGACCCCGCCGCCGTCGTGTTTGACGCTATATCCTCGGCAAAGGCGAAAGGAAACGACGTCATTTTGGTGGATACCGCCGGAAGACTTCACAATAAAAAGAATCTTATGGCGGAACTTCAAAAAATTTGCCGAGTCGTCGAAAGGGAACTGCCGGATGCCGACTTCCGTAAATTTCTCGTGCTCGACGCAACTACCGGGCAAAACGCCGTGTCGCAAGCGGAAATTTTCAGCGAGGATATCGATACCGACGGCATTATCCTCACCAAACTCGACGGAACCGCAAAGGGCGGCGTCGTGCTTGCTATAAGCGAGGAAATCGGACTTCCCGTCGTGTACGTAGGCGTGGGAGAAAAAATCGACGACCTCATTCCGTTTGACGCAAAAGATTTTGTCAATGCGTTGCTGTGACAAAAACCGTATGTGACAAAAAGTGCGTTAGATTGCCGAAATCGTAACGATTCGGCTTTGCGACGACGATATGATGACGTTATGTGGCGTTATGTGGCGTTATGATGACTTTGTTATAAATGTAGTTTTACTCTATGATAATTGTTGACAATACTATTGTTAGTATAAAATAATTTTGGGTGTCTTGCGAAAACGCTTGACACCTTTTTCTTTTGGGAGTATCATTGTGTCAAGTTGAAATGCTTGATAGGTGATATGGATAGGTTTGAGATTTCTACGCTCAGAAGTTACTACGGCGCACTTCTGACTCAAAGACAAAACGATATGCTCGTCATGCACTATGACGAGGATTTGTCTTTCGGGGAAATCGCAAACATCGTCGGAATATCGCGACAGGCAGTGCTCGACGGCATAAATAAGGGCGAAAAACACCTTTGCGAATACGAAAATAAACTTCGCCTCGTCGAGAAAGATAAAAAAATGCACGCGGTTGTCGATACGCTCGAAAAAGTCGACGACGCTACCGTGAAAAACTGCGCCGAGCAACTTCGGTTGTTAATGGAGGAATAAATGGCACTTTTTGAAAGTTTGTCCGACAGAATGAACCATATTTTTTCCAAACTTCGCAACAAGGGTAAGTTGACGGAGTTGGAAATCAAGCAGGCTATGCGTGAAATTCGCGTGGCGTTGCTCGAGGCGGACGTCAACTATAACGTCGTGAAGGAATTTACCGCAAAAGTGAGCGAAAAGGCTCTTGGCGAGGATATCCTCAAATCGTTGACGCCGGCACAACAAATCGTCAAAATCGTCAACGACGAACTTTGCGCGCTTATGGGAAGCACACATCAAAAACTTGCCGTGAGCGATAAGCAACCTACAATCTATATGATGTGCGGTTTGCAAGGCGCGGGCAAGACTACGATGTGCGGAAAACTTGCCACATACCTCAAAAAACAAAATAAAAAAGTGCTCCTCGTTGCAGGGGATATATATAGGCCTGCCGCAATTCAACAGTTGCACGTGGTTGCGAAAAAAGCGAATACGGAGTGTTTCGATATGGGACAGGTCGACCCCGTCAAGATTGCAAAGGCGGGCGTTGAGTACGCGCTCAAAAACGGCTACGACACGATGATAATCGATACGGCAGGGCGTTTGCATATCGACGATAACCTTATGCAGGAGTTGATAAACGTCAAAAACGCCGTCAAACCTACCGAAATTTTGCTTGTGGTTGACAGTATGACCGGGCAAGACGCGGTGACGGTTGCGCAAACTTTCAACGAAAAACTCGATATAACCGGCGTGATAATGACCAAACTCGACGGCGATACGAGGGGCGGCGCGGCTCTGTCTATCAAGGCGGTGACCGGCAAACCCATAAAGTTCAACGGCACGGGCGAAAAGATGGAAGACCTCGAACCTTTCCATCCCGAGAGAATGGCATCGAGAATTCTCGGTATGGGCGACGTGCTGACGCTCATTGAAAAGGCGGAATCCGCTATATCGCAGGAAGAGGCTGAAAAACTGCAAAAGAAACTGAAAGAAAACTCGTTTGACCTCGAAGATTATTTAAGTCAACTCGACAGCATGAAAAAGATGGGGAATCTTCAGGATATGATGTCGATGATTCCCGGGTTTTCGGGCAAACTCAAACAGGGCGCGCAAATTGACGAAAAACAAATTGCTCGCACGAAAGCAATCATTCAGTCGATGACTCCCAAAGAGAGAAGAAACCCCGATATAATCAAGGCATCGCAAAAAAAGCGTATTTCAAAGGGAAGCGGAACGAGCATTCAGGAAGTCAATCAACTGCTCAAACAGTTCGAGATGACCAAGGATATGATGGCAAGAATGCAAAAGGG